>DHLT01000141.1:0-15557 GCA_002405405.1 Ignavibacteria bacterium UBA4661
TGGAACACGAAGACGGCGAAGTCCACGAGCATGCACCTTCTGCAGAACACTAAGCACGAGAAATATATTATGAGAAGCAGAGATCCTTTTGTAGAAGAAGGGTCTCTTTTTTTATTTACTATATACCTTCAGGTAGGTCATATTCGTATACGCCACGACCTGCTTCAACCCCGATGAAGCCACAATCGACATACTCACGCAAAAGTGCGGAAGCCCGATAGCGTTCGTTATGATATGTATCATACAGACTGTCTAAGGTATGCAGAACAATATCAAGACCAATGCGATCTGCCCACTCAAGAGGTCCTTTGGGGTAGTTTGTTGCTAATTTCATTGCAGAGTCAATAGCACGCGGTGAAGCAATGCGTTCAGATAATGCAAAAAAAGCTTCATTGATGACCATCATAAGAATGCGAGGCAGCACAAAACCCGGACGATCGGCAACAATTTCTGTTTTTTTGCCAAGCATACTAAAGTAGCGTTGAGCCGCATGAATATGTTCTTTCGTTACATTTAATGAGGGAGCAATTTCAATGGTCTCCATCATGTCAAAAAGTCCGGCAATACCATTAAAACGAATAATGGCAGGTATCTCATGATCCATATACTCAGCTTCCATTGACGAGGCAGTTTCACAAATGGAAGCGGAGAGAAGCAATGCTTCCGGGTGCATAGTGAGTGCTTCGAGTGTTGCTTCGCATAATTCCCCATCCCATGTCATATCAACAATACATTGCACTTGACCACGAAACTCTGCCGGCTCTTCAAAACAATGTTTACGAAAAGGTTGCAAGACCGGATCAGTTATATCCCCAATGATGGTATAAGGCATATCCTGTTCATGTAAAAGCCGTGCAATATGTGCAATAGCCAGCTCAGCACTATCGCCGGTAATCATGGTACTCGGAAAGGAGGATGTCATGGTGTAAAGTTGCATGGCTGATGCTGAAAAAGAAATGGGAAAAAATTATGTAAAGAAACGAGTAGAGGAATGACATCATTGTTGTTAGAGCTAAAATATCAGCATACTTCTTATGCCTTGCCATAACCCTTATACATATCCCACCGTGCGCTGTACGTAACGATGTTGAAATCTGCATCGCGAAGTGTACCGCCCGATGGCGAGAGATAGAATATCCCTATGCGATCTGTTTTAGTTTTAGCAGTTTGATTTTTCTCGTCAAGATAAAACTCAACATGTTTGTAGCCGAGTTGCAAAGGTGCTGTATCCGCTTGTGTGCGAAGATTCTCTTCTGAAAAGATGCGTACATCGAGAGTTTCTGAAAGCATAATTCTTCCCCGATAAATTCGTGCGAAACAGGATTATTCCTTTAAAAAAGGATAAATTGCAAATTACGTTTTTTCAAAAATGACACCTACAATGGTTTTACATTCTTTGAAAATACTTCGCTTATATGATTGCTTCAATCAAGAAAGAATTGTTACGATGTTTAATTCACGAAGCCAAATACTATTCATTTTATCATAAAGGTTAAAGAGTTCATGCTGAAATTTTTAGAAGCATTATTCGGAGGCAACAAACACGCAAAAGACATGAAGCGTATTCGCCCCATTATTGATGATATCAACGAGATTTATACATCTCTTTCTGCGCTGTCTGATACAGAGCTTCGTGCAAAGACAGATGAATTTCGCGCAACTATCAATGAACGTGTTCGAGAAATTCGTGCAGAGATCGCAACACTCAATGAAGAGCTACGAACCGAAGAATTTGATCATGCAGAGATTCAAGAACACTATGAGCGTATCCAAGAGCTTAGTAAAGACGAAGATGCTGCTATCGCAGATGTGCTTGATGATATTCTTCCTGAAGTCTTTGCTGTGGTCAAAGAAGTGTGTCGTCGCTTAACTGAACGTCAGCATCGTTACTCGGTTGTAGGGCACGAAATGACATGGAATATGGTGCCATATGATGTGCAGTTGATTGGTGGCGTTGTATTGCATGAAGGAAAAATTGCCGAAATGGCAACAGGCGAGGGAAAAACATTGGTCGGTGTTGCACCCATGTACTTAAATGCTTTGCCACAACGTGGTGTGCACTTGATTACTGTGAATGATTACTTGGCGCGTCGCGATAGCGAGTGGATGAAACCCGTATTTGATTTCTTGGGTATTACTATTGGCTGTATTCAGTCGGATATGGATCCGCAAGAGCGTTTGGAACAGTATAATGCCGATATCACCTATGGTACAAACAACGAATTTGGTTTCGACTATCTCCGCGATAATATGGTCGGGTCTGCAACCGATATGGTGCAACAGCGTGGTCATACATTTGCGATTGTCGATGAGGTTGATTCGGTATTAATCGACGAAGCGCGTACACCATTGATTATTTCAGGTCCGGTGCACCACACTGATCAACGCTTTGAAGAATTGAATCCCCTTATGCGACGTTTGGTGGAAGCTCAAGCACGACTGTGTGCTAAAGTTGTTGCTGAAGCCGAAGAATATCTTGCCAAGGCAAGTACCGATTCCAAAGAAGCAAAAGAAGCTCGAGCCAATGCTGGTGTTGCATTGCTTCGTGCATATCGCGGATTGCCAAAAAACAAACGCTTAACCAAGCTCTTCCAAAATCCTGATAATCTTCGCTTGATGAAAGAAACCGAGATCGAGTATCTCCGTGATCAAGGTACGCGCATGAGTGAAATCGACGAAGAATTATACTATGCTGTAGATGAAAAAAATCATGGTATTGACTTGACAGAAAAAGGACGTGAATTCCTTTCGCAACATAACGCCGATAAAGACTTTTTTGTTATTCCTGACATTGCTGCACAGCTATCACTGCTCGAAGTTGAGGAGATGGAACCAACACAAAAAGTTCTTAAAAAAGACGAAATGATGCGCATTTATGCCGAGCGGAGCGATCGTATTCACACTGTAACGCAGTTGCTTCGAGCGTATTCGTTATATGAAAAAGATGTCGAGTACATCGTTGATGATGGTAAGGTCAAAATTGTTGATGAGCATACCGGTCGTATTCTCGAGGGTCGTCGCTACTCGGATGGCTTGCATCAGGCAATCGAAGCAAAAGAGGGTGTTGATGTCGAACGTGACACGCAAACATTGGCAACTGTAACCTTACAGAACTATTTCCGACTGTATAAAAAACTTGCCGGTATGACCGGTACCGCTGAAACAGAAGCGGCTGAGTTTTACGAAATCTATAAGCTGGATGTTGTTGTTATTCCAACGAATCGTCCGATTTCTCGTAAAGATTTAGATGATGCCATCTTCCGAACCAAACGTGAAAAGTATAATGCAGTTGTGAACGAGGTGCAGGAGCAAGTCAAAAATGGTCGTGCTGTTCTTGTTGGTACAACTAGCGTGGAAGTGTCGGAGCTGCTGAGTAAAATGTTAACTCGTCAAAAAGTCAAGCACAATGTTCTTAATGCTAAGCACCATCAGCGTGAAGCAGAAATTGTCGCTGAAGCAGGTCATGAAGGTGCTGTAACAATTGCCACGAACATGGCAGGACGCGGTACGGATATCAAGCTTGTACCAAGTGTACGTACCGCCGGAGGTTTGTGTATCATCGGTACAGAACGACATGAAGCACGCCGTATTGACCGCCAGCTGCGTGGTCGTTCGGGTCGTCAGGGTGATCCGGGTAGTACTAAGTTTTATTTATCGCTCGAAGACGATTTAATGCGTCTTTTTGGTGGTGACCGCATTGCGACAATCATGCAAAAACTTGATGTTCCCGAAGGTGAGCCTATTGAACATTCGATGGTCACAAAGTCTGTGGAGCGTGCGCAAAAACGTGTTGAAGAAAATAACTTCGGTACGCGCAAGCGGTTGTTGGAGTACGATAATGTGATGAATAAACAGCGCGAGGTAATTTACTCCCGTCGCCAACATGCTTTGCGTGGTGAACGTCTGAAAGGTGAGTTGATGGAGTATTTGCGGAGCATGACCGAAGCATGGTACGAAGAATTCCATCCCGAAGGTAATGCAGAGGGGTTGCGTGAAGTGTTACGTACAACGATTCTCTGCGAAATGGATATTACCGATGGTCAATTGCGTACTATGCGTCCCGAAGAGTTTACCGAGGCAGTCATGGCAATTGCCGAAGAGTACTATGAGCGCAAAGAGCAAATGCTGGGCGATGAATTTATGGCTCATTTAGAACGCATAGCAATTCTGCAAACTATCGACGACAAATGGCGGGAGCATCTGCGTGTGATGGATGAATTGAAAGAGGGTATTCACTTGCGTGCCTATGGTCAAAAAGATCCTCTGCTTGAGTATAAATCAGAAGCATTCAAACTCTTTATGGAATTAGAACGCGAGATTAATGTTGAAGCCGTAGAGTTTGCTTTCCGATTTTTCCCGCAAGTGCAAGAGCGAGTTGTCAATGTCGATGGTAATCAGTTTGCTAATACATCAGCATTGCCGCGTGTGATGACCACAACGTCAAAAGCGATGCAGTTTTCACGTCCTGATGCATCAACCTATTTGGGGGAAGCCGTTGCGAATGTCGAAGGTGAATTGCAGCGTCGGTCGGCAGTCGAAGAGCAATCTGTCAAGCGTGCTCCGGTTGTGAATACTGAGCCAAAAATTGGTCGCAATGATCCATGCCCATTAGATGGTAAAAAGAAATTCAAAAACTGTTGTGGCGCAGAAGGAGCAAAAAGCTGTCTGCGTTTGCATGGAAACTAATGAAGAATGACCATGCCTCAATATACTGACGAAGATTATGTGTTGTTTGGGCGGCTCCTCACGCTTGCCGTGGAGTGCGCCCATTCTGCATGTACAATTATCAAAGAAGGCTTCGCTTCTGCACATATTCATGCAGATTCCAAAGAAGGGCGGCATAATCTTGTTACAGAGTATGATCGCCGCTCAGAAGAGCGTATTATCAGTATGATTCGGGAAATCTTTCCTACACATCGGATTATGGCAGAAGAAAGTCATAATGAGAGTGATAAAACTGCACAAGATGATGAGTATGAGTGGATTATCGACCCTATCGATGGTACTGTGAATTTTGCTCATAAAGTGCCAATTTTTTGCGTGAGTATTGCCGTGCGCTATCGCGGTGAAATTATCGTCGGGGTTATTTATCAACCGATAACCGATGAACTCTTTACGGCAATACGAGGCAAAGGTGCATATCTAAATGGTGAGCGATTGTCCGTCTCTACTACTCGGAGTCTTCAGGATGCTTTTTTGGTTACCGGCTTTCCGTATAATGTGTTTGAAAATCCCGGTGCGTGCATTGATCATATTGTCAATTTTTTGGGTATGGGATTGCCTGTACGCCGCTTAGGTTCCGCGGCATTAGATCTCGCATATCTTGCTGCCGGTCGCTTTGACGGCTATTGGGAAGTCAAATTGCAGGCATGGGATGTTGCAGCAGGACTCTTGATGGTGGAAGAAGCCGGAGGTATGCTAACCCATTATGATGGTGCTCCATACCGTATCGGCGAACAATTTATGTTGGCATCGAATGGACATATTCATCATGAAATGTCGCGTATTCTGCTCGATGTTATGCAGGCGAAACAGTAAGAAGATCCATCAGTTTCCTATATGGCAACATTGAATATACAATCGAAGAAAATCTATGGTGATCGCAGAGTAAGACGTGATCGCATTTGTTAAATGAAAGAATACTGATTCTCATGCATACAATTCTTGTTACCGGCGGTGCCGGATTTATTGGTAGCAATTTTATTCGGCAGGCATTACGCACCACCGAATACACCATCGTTAATCTTGATGTTTTGACCTATGCAGGCAATCTTGAAAATCTTCATGATGTCGAGCAGAATCCACGGTACCATTTTGTGCATGGATCAATTCTTAATGCTGAACTTATCGAGTATGTCTGTCGAAAATATGCAGTGAATGGTATCATCAATTTTGCTGCTGAGTCGCATGTTGATCGCTCGATTATGAGCGCGGCACCCTTTGTGAATACGAATGTACAAGGAACATTGGTTTTGCTGGAAATAGCTCGTAAACTTAGTTTGGAGCGATATCTGCAAATTTCTACTGATGAAGTGTATGGCTCGCTCGGCGATACAGGAGCATTTACCGAAGAAACGCCACTTGCGCCAAATTCACCTTATTCCGCATCGAAAGCGAGCGCCGATATGCTTGTGCGTGCCTTTGTCCATACGTATCACCTTCCTGCGCTTATGACGCGATGTTCGAATAATTATGGACCATATCAATTCCCTGAAAAACTTATTCCCCTTATGCTCTTGAATGCTATGGAGAATAAATCATTGCCTGTGTATGGCGATGGCATGAATGTACGTGATTGGATTCATGTCGAAGACCACAATACAGCTGTTTTAGCGGTATATCAGCGTGGTCGTGTGGGTGAGGTGTACAATATCGGTGCGCGCTCCGAGAAGCCCAATATCGAGATTGTCAAAACCATTCTTGCTAAAGTAGGCAAAGATGAAAGTTTGATTACCTATGTGAAAGATCGTCCGGGACATGATCGTCGGTATGCGATTGATTCAACTAAAATTGAACAAGAGCTAGGTTGGAAACCCGCTTATAGTTTTGAAGAAGGTATTGAGCACACCGTACAATGGTACAAGAATAATCCTGAATGGTGCGCCCGTGTTCGTTCCGGTGCGTATATGCAGTACTATGCTTCACAATATGCTCACCGCTCAACATCTGCAGAATGAGACAAGCACGCAAGCGTATGATATCGGTGGTCGGTGCAAGACCTAACTACATGAAGGTTGCTCCCATTCATCGCGCTATGCAAGCATATAGCGACCGTGTTGAGCATTTGATCGTTCATACCGGTCAGCATTATGGCGCGGCAATGTCTGATAGTTTTTTTCGTGATCTTGAAATGCCCGCACCAACAGAGTTTTTGGGTGTTGGTTCCGGCAGTCATGCCGAGCAAACCGCAAAAATTATGGTGGGTTTTGAAAAAGTCATGCTGACACATACACCTGACGCTGTATTGGTGGTTGGTGATGTAAATTCTACCTTAGCATGTGCTCTTACTGCGGCAAAGCTCCATATACCTGTTGCACATGTTGAAGCCGGATTGCGGAGCGGGGATAAATCGATGCCGGAAGAAATTAATCGTCTTGCTACTGATGCCATTGCAGATATCGGGTATATTACTGAAGAAAGTGCGGCTAATTTTCTTCGAGCTGAAGGATGGAGCGAGGATCGTCTTGTTTTCGTAGGTAATACCATGATTGACTCATTGCATTATGCTTTGCCAACAGCACGCACCTTAAAAACCGCTCAAAAACTAGGCTTGCAGGCACACGATTATATTCTATGTACTCTGCATCGCCCATCGAATGTTGATAGCAAAGAGCAGTTGAGTATGATTATTCAGGAGCTTCTTTTCTTAGCAGAGTTTACTCCGATTCTTCTTCCCCTGCATCCACGCACACGGAAAAATATCGAAGCATTTGGTATGACCGCATTCTTCCATCATCCCAATATCATGGTGGTCGAACCACTTGGCTATGTGGAATTTCTTTCGGTGATTGATACAGCACTTGCTGTGGTAACAGATTCCGGTGGTGTGCAAGAGGAAACAACGGTTTTAGGAATTCCTTGCATTACGCTTCGCCCCACAACAGAGCGACCAATTACTTGTACCGTAGGGACGAATGAACTTGTTGTGCCAACACAAGCCAACATTCACGAGGCATTTGAACGGATTCATGCGCGAGCATTTAAGTCAGGTTCGATTCCACCATTATGGGATGGACATTCAGCCGAGCGTATTGCGGAGCACTGCGTTGGGCAGTGGTTAGTGTAACCTATTTTGATCATTTTGACAATTCTTTTGTTCATTTTTTTACTCTTATGAAACGATACGGTATGCAACAACCACGTATGATGTATGTGAGCATCGGGCTTGCCCTAATGTGGATAGTTAATCTTTCTGCACAGATCGGTGGTGTTACTTCCGGCGGCAATACCAGTATGGAAGACATGATGCGCTTGATGCAATTGTCGTCATCGAATTCATCGGGTGTTGTGGCATCAAGCGAGCCAATTGACGATATTATCAACCCAGCAGAATATCGGGTTGGTCCGGGCGACGTGTTGGTCTATGTTTCTCCGGATATGCGCGAGCAAACGATTACGATCACACCTGAGAATACATTGATTTTACCACGCTTTGGCGACATTAATGTGCAAGGGAAAACACTGCAACAAGTCAAAGCAGATGTACAACGATTAGTTAGTGAGCGTATCAGTGGTGCAAAAGCATATATCATTCTGCAAAAACCTCGCATCGTGTATGTAACGGTACGTGGTAATGTTGCCCGTCAAGGATCATACACGGCACCTGCTTCGATGCGTGCATCAACCTTTGTTGAGTTGGTAAAAAATGGAACATTGAATATCCAAACGAATAATCAACAAGCAAGGACACCATCGCAACAAGCTAAACAAAACGAACAGCAACTCATTACGCTCTCGACAGGATATTATATTTGCCCCCATTCTGTGCGTTCGATGTCGCTCTTTCGCCGCGATGGCACAGCAGAAACAATCGATGCTATTGCTTCATCGCTTGGTATCAAGGGGAGCGATGTGTTATTGCGCGAGGGTGATGAAATTTATATTCCTTATGAGCCGGAGAATTATCCGCAAATTTCTAGCGGTGGTAAGGTTCGTCGTCCTACTATTCTACCCTATCGCAAAGGTGATAAGTTGTCCTTTTTGTGGAAAGCAGGATATGGTTTTGCAGAGGATGCCGACACAACACAAGTAAGCGTGTATTATCCCAACGAACAACAGCCACAAAAAGTGTCGATTACAACATTGCGCAGTGGTATTCTTGATCGTGAAATTCCGGCAGGTACAAAAATCGTTGCCGAGCGGCGTATTTCTGCCGGGGAAGACATGGTTATTTTCAGTGTAACGGGGCAAGTACAATCACCTGGGACTGTATCGCTTCCGAAGTCGCGCGCCCGCTTGAAAACAGCTCTCGAATCCGCCGGTGGCATGCTGAATGATGCGTATCCTCCACTTGCCTATATCGTGCGCAAGGATATGCTCAGCAAGAATACCGGTGCAGAATATGAGCTTGCTCAAAGTATGTTGTCAAGCGATCTGACTGCTTTTGACACAGCGCGTTATAAAATGGATATTCTCCTTCGTCGACCAATGGTATCCTGTAATATCGAAGCGGCTCTGCGCGATAGTCTCGGCAAAGATAATATCGAGATTCAACAAGGAGATATGATTGTTATACCAACGAATCCGAATAATGTCTATGTATTCGGTGGTGTAAATAAACCGGGCTTTGTTACCTACGAAAAGGGTAAGGATATGGCATGGTATATTGCGCAAGCAGGCGGATACAGCGGATTTTCAGAGAGAGAACGGACGCGTATTATCAAAGGTACACTGCGTAATTGGGTTGATCCAAAAGAGAATAGTTTGATTGAATCCGGTGATCAAATTTTTGTACCACGTCAGCCGGATTACCCACCAACCTTGGCATTGCAAAAGCGTTCGACGGATATTCAAGAGACGCTGGCAAAAATTCAAGAAATGGGCGTGAAAGTGCAAGAGGAAGGTGTGCGAGTCCAACGAGAAAACTTGCTCAAAACAATCGAACTACAAGAGGGTGCGCTTTCCTTGCAAAAGTGGGGGTTAATTATCGGGTTGATTAGCACGATTATCAGTGGAATAGTACTCTATACCACTATCAACAAACAACCGTAAGTTGTAACAATAGCTCAACTTAATATTCAAAGTGAATAACAATCCTCTAAAAACAATGGCTATCTTCTCATGCGAGGAGATAGCCATATGAATACGACACGCGAAAAAAGAGATTAGCTTTTCGCTGTTGCTTTAGCTACATCTTTTTTCTCTGACTTTTTGGTCGATGCTTTTGCTGATGCTTTTTTGCTTGTTGTACAGCAAGAGCCGCCATCGGCGCAATTATCTTTTTTGCCATCATGCGCAAAGCCTGCGCTTACGGATGCGATACCAACCACAGCAATCAATGCCAATGTGCGAAGAGTTTTCATAGAAATCCTTTCAAGGAAATATGGTACAACGGTGAATTGAGTTTGTTTACTGATATTGAGTTCTTAATACTAACGAAGAAGCAAAAGTACGAGAAAAACTTACAACACCACATAGATACGGAGGAGAATTTTATTTCAAGCAGAAGATGTTACTCGACAGCATTACAGACTTCTTTTACCAATTTGGGATGCAGATTCTTATTGCCATATATTTAAGATGGTATGCATAAGTATGTGTATTGTTGGGCAGATACTGCGTACTTTCATACAGTAACTTAGCGAAAGCATAGGCACAGACTAATCGTTCAAACTTCAAGGAGTATTCTGCGCTGTTTTCTTGCCTGCCGAGACAAAGCGTTCAACTTGATTTTGTGCGGGTTTGATCGTCCGCATATAGCTATAGATAGCGCGTAGGTCATGGTCAGTCATGCCCGCATACATCGTCCAAGGCATGATGGTTTGAAATTCTCCTTTGCCTACACGCGTAGTAGTAACCTGTGTTGTATCTGCATACGATTTAAACCGTGTGAGAAACTGTTCCTCGCTCCACGAACCAATGCCGGTAGCATGAGGCGTGATATTCGGTGAGCGCAGGAGCGAACCATCTGGCATGGGGAATTCTCGTCCACCGGCAAATGGATCACCAACCGGACTGCCATCAATATAGTTGGTGTGGCAATCGCTACAGGAAGAGGCGGTAACAAGATATTTTCCGTAGGCAACCATATCGGTTGGTGCAGGTCGTGCAGGCAACGATGGTTTGGTGGGAATAGTGTTGATAATCAGCGACATCGGGAAATCGGATGTTGAAGGTTCGGTGCGGTGTTCAATCGGTTGGAGTGTGCGGATATAGGCAATGACGGCATAGATATCTTCTTTATCCATATGACCAAAATTCGGATGGGGCATAATTGGAAAGAGTGCGCGTCCGTCTTTACCAACTCCTGAGGTAATAGCGCGGAAAATTTCACCATCGCTCCATGTACCAAGATTTGCGGGTGTAATGTTGCTGGAAATATATCGTCCGGGTAAGCCGACTTTTTGGTCGAACACTTCGCCACCGCGTCCTTCTGTGCCGGCAACCAAAGGTCCTGAAAACTTACTCCAATCGCGTTGTGAATGGCAATCCACACACACTGTAACATGGTACGCCAAGTATTAGCCTCGTGCTATGCGGTCGGGAGTACGCTCTACCACAAGTTCTGGTGCAGGACCTACATTGGGCAGAGCAAATTTGACATAGCCGATAAGTCCACCGAGAGCAAGAACGATGCCTCCGACCACGAAGAGGACAATGCGCAGAAATATATTCATAGTTAAAACGTAAAAATGGTGTGAGGAATGAGGATGGAAAATTGTAATGCGGAGACAGTTATACAAAGATTGCCGATGGTGATGCTTTCGAAAGCCAATATGCAAGAATAAAAAAATCAAGTGAGTTTCAATCCTTTCTTTTAAAGCATGGGGGAAGTGATTGCAACTATGTTAGTGCTTTGTCGTACACTTATCGTATGCTCTTCTAATCCTGATGAGATGTATACCACACTATTTATTTCCATGATTGATTTTGAGTCCTTCTGGTTGTCGACTACCTTTCACAGCATATTTTTCTCATCATCACTATGAACTCTTTTGTCAGTCAAAAATTTCGATTCTGGTCATTTGTCTCCATGCTTCTGCTTGTCTTTGTTCATGGGTATAATGTCGAAGGTCGTTATCTCCAACCCATGACGACGATTCAAGAGCTAATAAATGTGAGTGCTTTTTTTCAGTACTTCACTGCCAACGGGCTTTTTCGGTTTCGAATCCCGATGCTTTTTGTCATTTCCGGATATCTCTTTGCCATGGGCGATACAACTGCCCATGCAGTGCGTATTCGAAAACGTATTCGCACCTTGTTGGTTCCGTATGTCCTCTGGGGAATAATCGCACTTGGTATCACATGGCTTTTTCAGTTCACTGCTTGGGGGCAATGGGCAATCACAACAGCATCTCTTTGGGGTGAAAGTTATACACCGATTGAGCAACGTTCATGGCACGATATTGCTATTCGTTGGGTATTCTATCCTTTGGCGTTTCAGTTATGGTTTATTCGATGTTTGTTCATGTACAATCTCCTCTATCCCTTTTTTGTCACTATTCTCCAAAAAGCACCGAAAACATGGTTTAGCATTGTGGGTATTGTATGGTTATTAATGATGCATTTTTATATCGTTGAAGGCGAAGGTCTCCTATTTTTTACACTAGGAATATGGATGCAAAAAAATAATATCTCACTAGAGCAACCACGCACGTGGATGCGTCTGTCTTTGATGGGACCACTGTGGATTGTTTTGCTTTTTATCAAAACATGGCTTGCCTTCAATGGCAAGGCATGGATAGGTGACTTTGCGACGGAGTCAATATTGATTCTACTGCACAAAAGCACGGTGGTTCTTGGACTTATTGTGTGCTGGTTTGGTAGCGATATGGTTGTCCGAGGAGCAATGAGAAAACAATGGTTTGTTTGGTGCTCGAGCTTTTCGTTTATCGTGTATGCTTTGCATGTGCCGCTGATTAATTATATGATTGAGCCTTCGCTTGTTCTGCTCAGAAGTACCATGGTAGCGAGCATACTCTCCTATCTCTTACTGCCTGTTATGGTCATTGCGATATGTATTAGTGTTGGTTTTATTCTACGAACACTATTGCCCTCTGTTTATGCTATTCTTACAGGTGATAGAGGTATAAAAGAACAGTCACACAAGGCAGTATGAATCTGATAAGTTCAGAAATAGACTGTAAAAAAAAACGCCCTATATCGTCGTGACTAGGGCGGTTTTTTCATTGCTACAGCTATTAATGCTATTTCAGCTTTAAGCCTTCATCTAAAAGCTCATTGACTTGTGTCATGTTCTCTGCTTCGGCATAAAAGCGTACTAGTGGTTCTGTACCTGATGCGCGAATAAGCAACCAACCACCTTTGACAAAAAATTTATAACCATCACGAGTTTCAATACGTTCGACATCATAGCGACCCAATTTTTTAGGACTACGTGCCGCCGCTTTAAGAATATCTTGTTTGGTCTTTTGCGTTACACGCACATCGCGGCGACGATAACGATGAACACCAAACTCTGCTTCAAGTTCATCAACGAGAACGCTTAAAGGTTTCTTCGTTACGGCAACCATCTCCAAAAGAAGCAGTCCATTGAAGAGACCATCGCGCTCGGGAATATGAACAATCGTACCTAAGCCGCCAGACTCTTCGCCGCCGATGAGAACCTTCTCGGTCGCCATCAGTTTGCTAACATGCTTGAACCCAACAGCAGTTTCGACAAGTGGGATATTGTGCTTTGCACAATAGAGATTTACCATCGAGGTCAGGGCAACATTTTTAGCAACTAAGCCGCGTTTTTTCTTGTTCTCGTAGAGGTATTTCATCAGGAGAACAAAAATTTTGTGTGAATCGACAAAGTTACCTTTTTCATCAAATGCGCCGATTCGGTCGGCATCGCCATCGGTAGCAAGACCAATTGCGTACTGCCCTGATTTCATGCGCTCCATGAGCTGTGGGAGATATTCTGCCATTGGCTCAGGATGGTGTAAGTCGCCAAAAGAGGGATTGAAATCGGCATGAATTTCATCAACATCGTGGAGTAATTCTTTTATCGTGTAAATACCCGAACCGTGCATAGGATCATACATTACTTTCAATTTTGCAGCACTGATAGCATCAAAATCAATTTTGCGTTTGATATAGCGTAAATATGACTCTTTTGCGTCGAAGTATTTTACTGTTTTCTCCTTGACATACTCTTCAATGGCTTTGATTTTGATGTCAGACTTTTTCGCTACGATACCTTCTAACTCTTTTTCAAGAGCTGCGATCTGTTCGGGAAAAGCAGGTCCACCGATATTGCTCTTGAGCTTGTAACCAAGGTATTCGGCAGGATTATGGCTCGCCGTAATAATCACACCGAGTGTTGCTTTCTTTTGTTTGGTTGCAAAAGATACTTGCGGTGTCGAAGAAATCTTATCGGTTAGATGTACGACAACACCTTTTGAAGCCATCACACAAGCGGCTTCGGCGGCGAATTCTTTGGACAGGAATCGCGCATCGTAGCCAATCACCACCGTAGGTTTCTTTTCGAGTTTTTTTGCGTAGAGTGCTGTTGCAAGTGCAACATAGCGTACATTTTCAAAAGTATAGTCGCGGGCAATAATGCCACGCCAGCCATCTGTTCCAAAGACAATCATAGGTCAATTCCAAAAGGGTGAAATAAAATTGATGATTTTTTTGCTGACTACAATTAGCGTTGCTTAAAAGCACTACGACCGGCAAAACGTGCCGCATCGCCGAGTTCTTCTTCGATACGGAGAAGTTGATTGTATTTAGCCATGCGATCGCTTCGGCTTGCCGATCCGGTTTTAATTTGTCCGGCATTCGTTGCTACGGCAAGATCCGCAATTGTTGCATCTTCTGTTTCACCTGATCGGTGCGATAAAATCGTCGTGTAACCATTGCGCTGTGCCAAGGCAACTGTTTGCAAGGTTTCTGTGAGTGTGCCGATTTGATTGACTTTGACAAGAATAGAATTACCTACACCCTCATTGATGCCGCGCTCAAGGAATTTTACATTCGTCACAAAAAGATCATCACCAACAAGTTGAACTTTATTACCGAGAGCATCGGTAAATTTTTTCCATCCTGCCCAGTCATTTTCTGCCAAACCATCTTCAATAGAAATAATCGGGTATTGCGAGCACATATCGGCATACCAACCAATCATCTCATCAACACTCAAAACCTTTTGTGTTGATTTGTACATAAGGTAGGTACCATCTTTTTGATACATTTCGCTGGAGGCAACATCGAGTGCTAAAGAAATGTCGCGTCCGGGTTCATAGCCGGCTTTTTGTATTGCTTCCATGATGACAGCGAGTGCTTCTTCGTTCGAAGTTAATGATGGAGCAAAGCCACCTTCATCGCCAACGGCAGTGTTGTATTTTTTGCCTTTGAGAACGGATTTCAAATGATGGAATACTTCTGTACCCATGCGTAATGCATCGCTAAAGGTTTCAGCATTATGCGGTACAATCATGAATTCTTGAAAATCGACATTGTTATCGGCATGGGCACCACCATTGATGATATTCATCAGAGGTACCGGAAGAGTAACACCGTTGATTCCACCAACATAGCGATATAGTGGAAGTCCACGAGAAACTGCTGCGGCTTTGGCAACAGCCATTGATACGGCAAGCATAGCATTTGCACCAAGCTTGGATTTATTTTCTGTACCATCCATTTCGATCATGGTAAGATCGATACCGGTTTGATCATCGGCATCCATGCCGGCAAGCGCGTCGCCAATAGTACCATTGACATTTTCCACTGCTTGCAAAACACCTTTGCCGAGATAGCGAGATTTATCGCCATCGCGTAGTTCTACGGCTTCGTGCTCAAGCGTACTTGCACCCGAAGGGACAGCCGCACGACCAAATGAATCATCATCTAAATATACGTCAACTTCGACGGTCGGATTGCCGCGT
>DHLT01000141.1:15665-16276 GCA_002405405.1 Ignavibacteria bacterium UBA4661
ACTTCGACGGTCGGATTGCCGCGTGAATCAAGGATTTCACGGGCTTGCAAGTCAACAATTTGTGCCATACAACATCAAATAAAAGAGTGAAACAAAAAAACCTTATAAATCTTATAGGTCAATCTTATGGGTGTGAATTTTTGGGAGAAGCAAGTACAAGATGCGCGCACAAAAAGTGGAAGCCGAAAAGCACACAGCAAGTACATACAGCGTGAAACAAAACCATGGAGTTACAAATGATAATCTAAGTTTTCAACTTCTCTCTTCAAGATACGATAGCATCAATACGTTTTGCAAGCGCAAAATCAAGTTCTGTCAATCCACCTTGGTCATGGGTAGATAGTGTAATGCGTAGTTTATTCCACCCATGAAGGAAGATGTCGGGATGATGATCCAGAGACTCTGCACTAAAAGCAATCTGAACGATCAGACTTGTAGCATGAGCAAAAGACTGTGCAACAATAGTGCGCTCAATGCTGGAACTGTTGTGTGTCCACTCAGGGACATTGATAAGTTCTGCGGCAAGGGCTTCAGATGAAAGTAATGAAGGACGTGGCATAGAGGAGTTTGGGTGAAAAGAGGAATGAAGAAATACGATCAAGAAATACATT
>DHLT01000141.1:16415-16914 GCA_002405405.1 Ignavibacteria bacterium UBA4661
AAATACATTGTGGAAAAGAAAAAAGGCAAGTCTCTGCACGGAGAACCTGCCTTTTTTTCATTATGCATCAGCAAGAAAACGAAGCATATTGCGTCATATCAGTTTGTTGCGACGGCATTGAGTTTCTCGACAATTCGTGCTTTTGGCACAGCACCGATAATTTGGTCAACTACTTTGCCATCTTTGAAAATGAGTAGTGCCGGAATCGAGCGAATACCAAACTCAGTAGCTACACGACTGTTGTTATCGACATCAAGTTTGCCGATTTTTACTTTGCCATCAAATTCGCCGGCTAATTCTTCGATGATCGGAGCAATCATACGGCACGGACCGCACCATGTTGCCCAAAAATCAACTAAAACCGGATGTGATGATTTCAACACTTCGCTAGAGAAGTTATCATCAGTTAAATGCAGAGGATGCGCCATAATGTCCCTCGTTGAGAAATCCTCGTGAAAGAAAAAAGAAGAATTATATTTGAAGTACAATGTTGTTTGTT
>DHLT01000037.1:0-298 GCA_002405405.1 Ignavibacteria bacterium UBA4661
CTATGATAACTTCTTTAGCACAGGATTGGTACTCGGCATCCGATTTTAAGTTCTTGTACTGACTCAAAACTTTGGTCTCGCAACACCCCCATACATGCACGTATGGGGGTGTTTTTTTTGCTCTTGTATTCCTCACATCAACAGCGTAAAGGTAACTCTGCCGACAACACTTCGTACACAACAAAAATACCATTTCCAAGTCCAACATGATCGTTTTCTGCCCATTCGGAAAGTAAACTGTACCATTCGGAAAGTCATCCTTGACTTTTGGGGCGGCAAAAGCACACATTGCGCCATG
>DHLT01000037.1:474-5300 GCA_002405405.1 Ignavibacteria bacterium UBA4661
CGCTCGCTTTATACAAAATAAAGGAGCTTTTAACTTTGTTGGAACAACATCGAAAGAATAAGGAGTTTTATGAAAACATTTACTGTCGTTCGCAGTCTGTTGATTGTGGTAGTATTGCTTTGCGCTTCTTTTGAAGCAGTATTTGCTGGAGGTAGTTGCACGGGGACATCGATCTTTGGTAAGGATTGCGAAGCGAAAGCAGAACATTGCCCACCAAATACTGTCCCCTATTGTATGTCGGGGTGGTTCACTCCTTTATGTGAGTGTACTACCGAACAATCTCGACAAGCAAATGCGCTTCGTCCGCTCCCGATTCTCACACCCGAAATACTCCTCCAATCAGAAGCATGTATTCGAGACCTGCTCACAAGTAATGATCCGCTTTTGTAGAAATTGCACTCTTAGCACAACGCATTACCAATGCAGTTTTATCAGGCAATGCAATCGAATACTCGATGACAGAGAAACTACTCGCAGAAAAGCTCCTCCAGCTCCCTGTCATGCAATCGAGTAATTTCCAACAGATAACGAAGAGAATTATTCTCCAACAACAAGGCAAGCGCAATCGTAATTTTGTTGCAGTAGATTCCGTCAAAAAACTCATGGTTTACCCTAACCCATTCAGCCGACACACAGAAATCGGACTGCCCAATAACCATACTGTACCTAATGGAACGATGATTTCAGTTGTAATTTACAATCAATTCGGACAGATTATTAAACGCATGACAACAACATCACGCCATGCAATACAGTGGGATGCAACCGATGATACAGGTGCTACGGTAGCAGATGGTCTCTATATGGTAAAACTTACCGCCGGTACGCAACTATTTACACAGCATATTATTCTTTCTCGTTAATACGATTCTTTCTCGTTAATACGATTCTTTCTCGTTAATACGATTCTTTCTCGTTAATACGATTCTTTCTCGTTCAATAGCATTTTTTCGCTCAATAAAATCATGAAACGATCAAAATACTTTACATACCTAGCATACTTTGGAGGAGTAACTCTCTTTCTTGTGGGAGCAGGAATTAGTTCTTATTTCGCACTCAAGGCAATGAGTTCCCACTTTCGTGGTATTATATTTGAAAGACAGACGCCAAACCCTACAGACAAAGGCGATAATTTACAGGAATGCACGATTTATCTCAACGATATCAAAATCGAGAATATCAATGGAGATTCTCGCCCATACGTGATCGATAAACCTATGCTTGACGATCTCTTTACACGCAATCAGGAGATTGATATCCGCAATACTGAGCGAGAAGCTCTGCGTTTCACAGCCGGAGACATACAAGGCATTATTTTTGAAAAAGACTCTTTAATTCATCATTACAAAATGCTCGGCAAACTCAAGTCCGAACATGGTGTAGAGAGTAAGCAAGCGATGTTTGATTTTAGAGTCGAAACTCCAAAAGGGATAGCTTTGCGCGTCATGGGGGTGAGGGTAGAATTATCCATACGTCATCTCGGCGTTATTGTGTACTTACGATTCAAAGAGGTAGAGTTGAATAATTTGCCTCTTCGAGATAGACCACATGTCCCGCTTAAAGATAGACCACCAATGTAAGAAGAAAACACGGATAGCATCTTTACACAACGCAGAACTGTTGTATTCTTGTATAATGTTCTGCGTTGTTTTTTTGCGTCATAGTTTCATTTATGAATGCGCACTTGGAATGGGTTCTATAAAAAAACCGCCTCGCTGTGCATCGAAGACTCAAAAAAGTATTCGGTGGTACGAGGCGGTACGGCTGATGTACAGATACAATAACAAAAGCAGATGAGTAGGTAACTCGATGACTGCATATCTGTACATCACGATTGAACCCATGGCGGGCTATGTCGATGACCCTAGTGCAAAAAGTCGTATAACATGTATCTACAGTAGTTCTGACAAAATGTCATTTCTCGAAAAATGGTTACCAAAAAAAGCTAAAAAGTAATACTGAAAATATAATCAGGTGTGAGTTGAATATCTGTTTCAAGAAGTATTGAAAAGAAATTTCTTTATTACTGAATACTATATTCGGTGGATAAGTGGATAAGTCGGATTGTTCAGATGGTAGTGTTATCTCTATAGCGTGTATTGATGCGGTTCGCAGGTAATATACAATAAAATTTAAACCTGTGGAAAACTATGTGTACAAATCTCGGCTTATCCACAGAAGTGGGTAAAACTCCACAAAATGCATCCTCTGCACACCGAAATTCACAGGTAATCCACTTTAAAACCAAGGGATTTCCACGAAAACAAACACGAAATGTGGATTGTGTGGGGATAACTACGAAAAACCTCGATTCTTGACTTGAATCGAGGTTTTTTCACTTAGAATGATGATTGTATCGTGGGAAAAATCTCTTTACCCATGAAAATGTGGAAAACTGCGTCGAAAAGATGAGGTTTTCCACTTTCATTCAAACGGAAGACGATCCAAAAATAGTCTCATTATTTTTCTTGCTGGATTTTAAAGATGCTCTTAAATTTGTCAAAATTTGACAAGTCGTACATTTGCAAAAAATAAAAATGTTAAACTCTGAATTAGGTCAGTATTTAAGAGAACTCCGAAAAGAGAAAGATGAAACTTTGCATAAAGTTTCCCAAGGAGCAGATATTGACTCGCCATTGTTGAGCAAATTGGAAAGAGGCGAACGACTACCAACAGAAGAGCAAATTAAGAAGTTAGCCACGTACTATCAAGTTGCCGAATCGGATTTGAAAGTGAGAGCAACTGCCGAAAAAATTATCAAAGAATATGGAGTGAGTAAAACAACCTTCGATGCTCTCAATTTGGTAATGGAACAAATAACCCCTTATATCAAACAATGAAACAACTGATTACAGATAATTTTGAATTGCACTTGCAAGATGCCATACAAGGTTTGTCTGCTTTGCCCGACAACTCTTTTGACTTGGCAATTTGTGACCCGCCTTACGGTGCGGCAACTTCTGCAACATGGAATTACGATAGTGATAAAAAAATAAATGGTTTTGGCGGTAATTGGAAATTGAACAGCGAAGAATGGGATTTGCTTACAGGAAACGATATCTTTAAAAGCACTCATCAATGGCTAGCGCAACTCAAAAGATTAGTGAAGCCAACAGGTTCAATTTGGATTCACGCAACTTATCACAATTCGGGTTTTGTAAATGTGCTTTGTCAGTTGTTGGGCTTGGAAATTATTAGTGAGGTAACTTGGTATAAACGCAATGCGTTTCCGAATTTGTCTGCAAGACGATTGACTGCAAGCCACGAAACAATTTTATGGGTTCACACAGGCGGGGAAAAACAACGCAAATACAATTTCAATTACGATGATGTAAAAAGAGTAAAGTTTGAAGGCGACAATATGAAACAAGCTGATAAACAGCTTAGAACCGTTTGGGATATTCCGAACAACAAAAACAAGGATGAATTAAAATTTGGAACGCACCCAACACAAAAACCGCTTAGAGTTGCCGAAAGATTGTTGTTGATTTCGGGAATTAAAGGTGGAAAGTTGCTTGTACCGTTTACGGGTTCGGGAACTGAAATGATTGCAGGAATGAAATACGGAATGCGAGCTGTTGGATTTGAAACAAACGAAGAATATTTTGAACTTGCGAAAGAACGGTTGTTATTTGAAGAAACTAACATTAAAAGCCAATTATTTGTATGATAACGTGAGTTCGACAATACAGTCGAATAAAACCGTCTGATGTGCGAAAATTTCAAGGTTTGTGTACAAACCTCTTCTTACAACATGTTGTTAATGCTCAAAATATGCTTTTTCAATTACTTCAAGACATCAGAGCAAAGCAAAGAATATTCACAGAATCGGCGAATTCTTTAGGATTTCGCAAGATACACTTAGGTTTGCGCTCAAAAACAACCCCCAATTAATGTCGAACTCACATTATGATACTAAAACCCAAAAACATAGTTGAACCTGTTATTAAATGGTCTGGTAGCAAAAGATATGTTGCTCCCGAATTGAGTCGGCATATTGTAAAACAAAAACGATATATTGAGCCGTTTATTGGTGGCGGTGCAATGTTGCCTTTCCGTCAAATTTCAAGTGCTGTTGCAAGTGATATAATTCCCGAATTGGTTAATCTTTGGAACCAAATCAAAAACAATCCCGAACAAGTTGCCGAAGAATACAAAAATCGTTGGAAAAGATTGCAAGATGAAGGGCATAATGTTTATTACGAAGTTCGGGACAGTTTCAACAAAACGAAAAATGAATTTGATTTTTTGTTTCTTACAAGAACTTGTGTAAACGGTTTGATACGTTACAATACAAACGGTGAGTTTAATAATTCAATGCACAAAAACCGACCTGTTGTAAACCCGAACACATTCAGAGAAATAGTTTAGAAATTGAATTATTTTATTCGTGATGTAGAATTTTTGAATTGCGATTATCTCCAAACTTTAGCAGATGCAAATAACAATGATTTTGTTTTTCTTGACCCGCCTTATGGTGGAACAAAAGATCGGTACACAAAAACAGAATTTAGCCTTGATGATTTTTACAACGAACTGGAAAGATTAAATACTGTTGGCACAAAATGGATTTTGACTTTTGACGGAAGCGCTGGAAATCGTGAATACGATTATCAGTTGCCAAAAGAATTATACAAACACAAAACAGAAATTATTACAGGAAATTCGCCATTTACCAAATCAATGAAAACAAGTATTGATGCCGTTTATGAATCAGTGTATTTCAATTTTGAAACTGCCGTTGAATTGCGAAACAATATCAGCAAAAATGCTGTTCAAGAATTTGCATTTGTCTGAAAGCACGAGATGTCCGATTGTTTCTGAGA
>DHLT01000142.1:0-366 GCA_002405405.1 Ignavibacteria bacterium UBA4661
GTGCCCTTGCCTTTCACTTCGATCAATCCGCGATCCTCGAAATCAAACTGCTTGTGCAAATGCTCAAAGACATGCTCAGAACAATGTACACGATCAGGACTGCCATGCGACTCCATACGCGATGCAGTATTCACGGTATCGCCCCAGACATCATACGTGAATTTTGTTGTTCCAATGACACCCGCAACAAGAGGTCCATAATGCAAGCCAATACGAATCGACAACGAAACTTGGTGCTTAGCACGGTAGGTGGCAATAGCAGAACAATACTCCAATGAAGCACGTGCAACACGCTCTAAGGCTTCGATATTGCGCTCCGGTGCACCACCGATGACCATGTACGCATCGCCAATAGTTTTGATTTTT
>DHLT01000142.1:502-2767 GCA_002405405.1 Ignavibacteria bacterium UBA4661
GCATCGCCAATAGTTTTGATTTTTTCGATGCCATGCCGACTGGAAATTTCATCAAAGACAGAATAAATTTCGTTGAGCATTTGTAATAATTCTTCGGGCGTTTTGTGCGCCGATAGCACGGTAAAACCAACTAAATCACAGAATAGTACGGCAACATGATCATATTTATCGGCGATTAGCTGTTCACCTTTTTTCAAGCGTTCGGCAATACTCACAGGTAAGATATTAAGGAGTAATTGTTCTGATCGAGCACGCTCTTGTTCGATATGTCGTTCATAAATACGACTGATACGTCGTGCAAAGAATGATGCAGGAAATGCAATCAAAATCCCACAGAATAATGCGGCATACACGACCTTTGATCGAAGGGCAGTAATTTCGGCATTGAGTCGTGCAGAGTTTTCGTGAGAATTCACAACCCAAGGCGTACCGGGTACTTTCAGCATATACACAATCTCGCGGTCGGCATTTTCATCATGGCTTAATTGCAGAAAGCCCGATGCCCCACCACCACGAATTACCTCTGCCCATTCCTTGACGCAATCAGTTGATAAATCACTTGAGTTTGAGATTGTCTGAAATCGTGTGGAAACATTATCGAATTGAACATTAAGCATTGTTACATCAGGGTGACACAAAAGCCGCGTGTCTGATGTGTTAATAACGCAAGAATACCCTCGGTTATACTCCGTACCTTCGATTGCCGCTTGTACTTCATGCAAAACTTGTGTCGTATCTCTACTCGTCTTTAATCGGTCGGTAATAAAACGAAGAAGAAATTCTGCCTCGCGCCGATTATCATCTAATTGTAAATTGATAAACACGCGCTCAACGTATCGAAGAAGTACTTGCACCCCAAAGTAACCGATGACATTGATGGTAAAAAAAAGAACACAAAAGGTAGCAATGGAAAGAAAATACCGACCGAGCGTTAGCCGTGAGGTACGCGAAACAGCACGCAGAGAGTTCACAACTTCATCCTAAAAAAGTGGTGCAAAAAAAGCATAACGACTATGTACCGTGGGTGAGCCAACATCAAAATGCAAAATCTCGTTCGGGGATGCGAACGATAACCATATCGTGTTCAATACGACATTCAAAGCTACGCAAGCGCACTGTACGTCCTTGCATCGTACCATCAATAATGGAGAATCGCCAACCATGCAAAGGGCATTCAATTTCATCATTGATGATCATACCCTCATGCAGTTTATTTGTGCGTTGATGAGGACAAGAATTTTCAAAAGCAACAAGACTACCTTTGTGCCACATGAGAACAATATCCTCATCACCAATCAGGATACGCTTGCCATAGCGTAAAGGAACATCGTGAACACGACAAACACGTATTTCTTGTATAGACATAGCTGATTCCTTTTCCTCATCCGCAATCGTCTTACGCTAACTTACGGCGTTGCCACCATGCCACCAGTGCTTTTTCACATTCAGCAAATACAATAATCGTGGAAGAAACAGCCAAGACCATACCCCACTCTTGTAGAGTAAGCGGTGTAGTTTTTAACACGACATTCATAAAGGGAATCAAAACAGCACATGCTTGTAAAGTTGCCGCTAACAGCATCACACCAAGCAGTGGTAAGTTATCTGTTACCTTGACACGTGTTTTGCCGTTTGGGTCATCACCCGGGATATGCAAATTGAAAAAGAGCGAACGCTCAACCGAACGAGAATTCTGCACATTCCAAATTTGGAAGAAAGCAAGTGTACAAAAAGCAATCGTTCGCGCATGAGCATTATCTACACCATACTGTGCCATGCCCCAGAAATACATTGCTGTTGCACCAACCATCATGAGCGTACCACTAAGCACAATACGTATAGCCATACGCCGTGAAATGAGAGGCGATTCACGCTTGCGGGGCTGTTGTGTCATCATATTTCCATGCTCTTTTTCGAATGCAAGCGGGAATGTACTTGTACCATCCGTTACCAAATTAATCCACAAGAGTTGCGCCGGAAGCAAGGGCAATGGAATACCCAAGAATACCGATGTTGCAACCGTAAGAACGCCACCCAAGCTTGTGCTCAAGATATACATGATGATATGTTGCAGATTCGAGAAAATCACCCGACCGCGACGCACTGCTTCAACAATCGTTGCAAAGTTGTTATCGAGAATGACCATTGCCGATACATCTTTAGCAATGTCGGTACCCGCCCCCATAGCAATACCAATATCGGCTTGGCTGAGGGAAGGTGCATCGTTCACACCATCGCCGGGCATTCCGACAACATGATTTTTAC
>DHLT01000061.1 GCA_002405405.1 Ignavibacteria bacterium UBA4661
AATTTCGATGTTGTTATCTCCACAAGAAAAAAAACTGCATTAGATTTGAAATCCAGTAAGGGTATTATATCTTTGCTTTGCATGGCACGAAAGCAATTCAGCGAAGTTGTGCTATGAGGTGCATGTTGATAGTAATGTCATGCGTTTGAGTTTCATTTTTATAACGGAGATTGTGTATAGCAAACGTTTTCTTGGGTTTCAGTTTTTTGTTACAGTCGAACGTCTGTCATTGTTTTGGTGTGTTTTTGCGATAGCAAGCACGATCCATGTATCCCGGCAATGACGCAATAAAAGCTATGACACAACTTCGTTGCTTAATTTTTCGTGTGTTGGTAGGAGTAATGCCACAGGGTGTACATTTACGCCTTCTCTTGTGTACAATCACCATGGTGATAGGGTATGCCGTATCGAGTTATGCTAAGCCGATATTGATGACCGAGTCATTTTTAGTGCCATTTGCTTCATCCTCTGTTTTGGGAGAGTATTGTGTGCAAGAAACTCTTCTGTTCGGTGAGTCGATATGGTGGGGCGAAACATTTCTCTTGCGAGAACCATTGGTGCTTGCTCACACACCCTTCCATGTGCCTTCAGTACTCCCATGGCAAAAAATATTTTTATCACTGAATGACTATGCGTTAACGACGGGGCATCAAGATACTCTTAAACGAGATACTGTTAATCGTACCACACTCCGCTCCACGCGGGACTCTCTGCAATTGCCTCGACTTGATTCTACAAACGTACGTCTTGACAATGATTCCGCAGATATTATTCCAAGTTCAGCTATTCAATCTGCAACATCTTTTGATGAATGGATGCAAGCACGCACCAATGAGATCGCCGACTCTTTGGGTATACGCGCACCACAAGGCAAGGGATATGCGGGTGCGCGAACAGAGTTTGGGCGTAATCGACTAAAAGTTGCTTTGCCCAAGGGGTATGGCTTTCAAGCAAAATTTGATTCGGCAGTTGCCCGAGTTGCTGTTCGCGATACGCTCTATGGTATGAATGTGTCAATTCCTCAAACGATTACAACTCAAGAGTATATGCAGCTCCGACGTGAATATCAACGGCGACGCATTATCGATTCGGTTGAACGTAGTTATGATGTTCGTGCTGTCGGAGCGATGAAGGGGGAATTATCACGGATTCTTAGTCAAAACTCTTTACTCACAATTCCGATTCCCCCCAATCCACTTATGGGGATTTTTGGAAAACCAGAAATCAGTATCAATGTCAATGCAGAGCTTAATATTCGTGCAGGTTGGCGATGGGATACACAAAACCTTGGTGTTACCTCTGTCTTCGGTCAAACGCAGTCTGCCCCTATGTTTAATCAAGATCTGCAAGTGAATGTTTCTGCAGGTATTGGGGATAAGTTTCGTTTAGGAACAGATTGGAGTACACGCCGACAATTTGACTTTGATAATCTCTTTCGCATTGGATTCGATGGTTATGATGATGATATCGTCAAGCGTGTCGAAGTAGGAAATGTCTCTCTGCCTGTGCCGGCAACGCTTATTGGCGGTTCGCAGGCACTTTTTGGTGTGCGCGCCGATTTTCAGTTTGGCCCGCTATTCTTAAAAACGATCCTTTCGCAACGCCGCGGACAACGTCGTACAGTCAGCGTGAATGGTGGTTCGCTGAAGCAACGATTCTCATTGCGAGCGTATGATTATGCGATTAATCACTTCTTTTTGGATACTACATACAAAAGTATTTATCGGACATACTTCAGTACGCC
The DNA here is from genome assembly GCA_002405405.1 of Ignavibacteria bacterium UBA4661. Taxonomy (GTDB): domain Bacteria; phylum Bacteroidota; class Ignavibacteria; order Kapaibacteriales; family UBA4661; genus UBA4661. Next base: position 1,745 of record DHLT01000061.1, read on the forward strand.
GACTCTTGTCATTCCGGCAACAGTGAGTATCGGTGGAGTACAGGTATCACGTCAGCAATTTGATATTAAAGAAATTGAAGTATGGGAAACCACGAACGATTTACGTGATGTGCAAGCAATCGAAGGTGTTGCTTTTGCAGAATTATCGCAGATCCCTGTGGGGCAACGCTATCCTGCTAATACGGTTGCTAATGCTCAAATTATAGCGGGTGTTGTTGAGCGTGGTCGATTCATTCGCTTAGACCCATCACGATTTAGTTTTAATCCACAGCTTGGTACACTAACGCTGAGCAATCTTCGCAGAGATCGTACGTATGCAGTGGCATATCGCGTTGAGGGTGCAACGACGCAAGTTGTTGATGACCAAGTTACTGGTACACTGACCAATACTCTTCGCGAGCGAGATACTTTGATTTTAAAAATGGTTTATCGTCCTAATCTGCAACCGAGTTTTACGGGATTGTGGCAACGGCAAATGCGCAATATTTATCAGATCCCTGCTCAGAATGTGGATATCACCCAAACGAAAGTGGAAATGTGGTATTACCGTCCATCGAATGACTCAGTGGATATTATTGAGGGTGCAACAGATAAAATTGTTACGATGCTTGGGGTTGACAGACAAGATGCAGGCGGAGCCGCACAGCCAGATGGTGCATTTGACTTGAATGATACACGCTTTTTCAATGCTGCACGTGGCGAGATTACCTTTCCCAGTGTTGAGCCGTTCCGCGAAGGATTAACGGCATATTTCGCACGGAAAAGTCAGCCGGAGCGCGCCCAACAGTATACATTCCCTCAGGTGTATGACACGCTTGTGGATATTGCGCGACTCAATGCACAACGTGACCGTTTTGTCATTACCGGTGAAGTAGCCGGTACGGCATCAGATCGTATTACTCTGCCGAATGCATTTAATCTTCAGCCCGGTAGTATTACCGTTACACTCGATGGTACGGCTCTTGTAGAAAATGTGGACTATCGCGTGGAGTATTTTTCGGGACAAATTCAACTGATTAATCCTCTGGCAACGCGACCGGGAGCAAATCTTTCTATTGACTATGAGCAGAATGATTTGTTCAATATCGCTACACGGACCATGGTTGGCGTGCGGGGTGATTTCGACATGAAGTCAATTTTTCGTTCGTGGGGGTGGAATACTCGGGAAATTCAAACGAATTTTGGTTTTACTGCAATGCATTATGATCAGGCACTCATTGTCGATCGTGTGCGATTAGGTGAAGAGCCGGTGAGTAACACGATGATTGGTTTTGATGCATCAGTCCAATATGACGCTAAATGGTTAACGCGGGCATTAAATCTTTTGCCGTTTTATAGTACTAAGGCACCATCGTCAATTACCTTTCGTGGTGAATGGGCGCTTATGATGCCTGACCCGAATAAAAAGAAATCCGATATCCCTTCAGACAATGGAGCAAGCGTTGTACATCTTGATGATTTCGAGGGTGCGCAGCGCTATATTCCTCTTGGTATTACGCCGGGGCAATGGACTCATGCTTCTCAACCACTAGACGATGCTCCATTTTTTAACAGTATTTCGCGCGATCCACTGAATGCTCGACGCGATACGATTGAAGCGCAGTGGCGAGGATATTCGTACTGGTATCGCTTCAATATTCCCGAAACGCCGATCAAAGATGTGTACCCTAATCGGGCAATTGTGCAAGGATCAAGTTCCATTCCAACTCTGCATATCCGCTTTAATCCTGATCAACGAGGTATTTACAATCGTAATTCAGAATTTCAGGATAGCATCACATTTGCGGCAACCAATCGGAGTTATGTGCGTGGCGACACTGTTGAAACCAATCCGATCTTTTCACGCAAGCCAAGTAATCGTCGGCGAATTTGGGGCGGTATGATGCGCTTGCTATCACCTTTCAACACAAATTTTGATACAGATAACGTTGACTTTATCGAAATCATGATGCAGGTGCAGGAAGTTGAGCAAGGCACACAGATGTATATCGACTTAGGGCAGATTTCCGAAGATGTTATTCCAAACCAAGTCCTTGATACTGAAGATGGTATTACGCCTGCAAATCCTGTTCCGAATGGTCGTATCAATATTGGTGAAGAGGCAGAAGATGTTGGTCTTGATGCACTTAACGATGAACAAGAGCGAGGCGGTGCTATCAGTGAATTTTTAGAGAATATTCTCCGTGGTCGCAGAGCAGTGCCACCTTATAGTTATCCTGTGCCCCTCAATCAAGAGCGTGATCCTGCACGTGATAACTACTTTTTCAATTTTACCATTACACCCGCGGCTCAACTACAGCAAGTCGATACGATTTTCCGTCAAAGCAATGGTTATGAAGGCAATGCAACGCAGTCGCAAGCAGGTACTACACCAGATACGGAAGTGTTGAATCGTAACAATGGTCAAACACAATCCCTTGATAATTCTTTCTTTCGTTACCGAGTAAATTTAGATCCCAACACACGGGTGAATCCGCAGGTTGTCCAGGATGTCGGTAATGGTTGGCGTTTGTATCGTATTCCAATTCGGAGCAAGCAATATCGTACACAAGTAGGCAACCCAACGTTTGCGAATGTGCAATATGTGCGTGTATGGTGGAAAGGTGGCGCACTCAAAGCAAAAATTGCCGATTGGCGATTGGCAGGTGCACAGTGGCTACGTGCAAAAGCAACACTGCCCGATGGGGCAACTGACACGACGATGTCAATCTCATTTATAAGTCGTGAAGAAAACAGTGGTCCACCGGATTTCTATACGATGCCTCCCGGTGTTAACCCACCGGCACAGTTGAATAATCCTGATCCCAATCAAGATATTCGGCTTAATGAGCAGTCAATGTCGCTGAATGTTACTAATCTGCGTTTTGGTGATGAACGTATGGCGATTCGTATTTGGCGACCAATGGATGTGTTCTTCTACAAAAAATTGAAATTCTTTATCCATGGCGACGGTACAATGCCAACGAATGTTTTACCGGGCAGTGTACCGCCGGCAATCGGTTTTATCCGTTTTGGTGTTGATTCCAATAATTACTACGAATATCGTCGTCCGCTTTTGCGCGGCTGGCAAGATATTACTATCGATCTCGAAAAAATTACGGCAATCAAACAAACACGAGATTCTTCGGTGATTACGCAACGTTACGAGGTTCCGGTCGAGGGTGATACGCTGGCGCGCTATGCCGTTGTTGGTAGCCCAACGCTGACACGTATTCAATTCATTGGATTTGGTATTGCAAATCCTGCACAGAGATTTCCTGCCGCACTGACGACAACAATGTGGGTAGATGAGCTACGTTTGACGGAAGCCGAAAATCGTAAAGATTGGGCAACAACGCTGGGCGGAAGTGTGAAGCTTGCCGACCTCGGTACGGTGAATATTGCATACACACGTACCACGCCAAATTTCCATCGATTGGAGGAGCGTTTTGGTACTCGTATCAATCGTGAATCATGGAATATTACGTCGCAATTCGCGCTTGAGCGATTCTTCCCAACAACGTGGACGGGTATGTCATTACCACTGGCATACGCACGGAATGAGTCGATTGATGATCCTCTTTTTGTTGCGCAAAATGATGTAAATGTTGCGGCGGCAGCGGCGGAAACAGAGCGGCGTGCATTGGCAAATGGTCTTACACCTGAGCAAGCGCGAGGATTGGGCGACCAAGTACGACAGCGTTCGCAGACCTTGATTATCGAGAATACAATTGGTATGTCTAGTATTCGTATTGGTTTGCCAACCAATGCATGGTGGGCGCGCGATATCTTGGGCAAATTGCAATTTGGTGTGAATTATACCGAACGTTTCGAGCGTTCCCCTGTTGTCGCTGAGCGTTTACGATGGCAGTGGAATATGACAGGACAATACAGTTTGGTTCTGCCAGCGGTGTCATTATATCCCTTTGGCTGGGCAGAAAACATTCCCGTACTTTCAGCATTTTCGAAATGGAAAATCAATCCTTATCCGCAAAATGTAGCATTTAATTTTGCGATGGAACGCGGTAGACAATCTGAACAATCCCGCTTTCTCGAAACACCGAATCCGGTAATTCGTACGTTTACTTCGCAACGTCAAGTGCAGGTTAGCTGGCCTATG
>DHLT01000148.1:0-7096 GCA_002405405.1 Ignavibacteria bacterium UBA4661
CCAAGAATGGGGTATTCGCAAAACACAATGGCTGCATCGGTAATGAGGTATTCTTTGATGAGAAAAAAAAACCGCAGATGATGTTGAGTCATTTGCGGTTTTTTTGCACTCAATGTATTTCGCAAGTGCACGTATAATAAATTATTTTATCGAACAACGATGGATCGCCGTGCCACATCTGCTACCCCCAAATAACCAAGCGGAAAACGATCGGCATTCGTGGTATTACGTATATTGGATGGCAAACCCGATGGTGGCGGATTAAATAACCCACCTTGACGATTCAATGAAAATGCCGTAAAATAAAAATCATACATTGGCTTCGTAATCGACACCACTTCTGCTGTTGCTGTGTCACCAATGGCAAAGACAACCTCATCATTCACCGGCAATGCGCGTAATCTCAACCCATTAAAAAATTCGTCATTTCGAAGCAGAGTAAATTCATTACCTGGATCGCTGAGTGTCGTATTTCGTCCATTTTTCAACAAGCGTAATTGGTAATGATTTGCAAACTGACCGGGATCGGTGTAGTCCACCAAAATGATAATTCCACCCGGTTGAAAAAGCGTTTCTGCTTGGATACGTGTGTAGATTGAGTCAATACGACCACCCGGGACTAGTTCGTCCGTTGTTTCATATACATCGCCTTGCCATGAAATACGAGTTGTATACGCCACACCGGCACGAATAACAAGATTGCGTGTTTCATAGACGCTATCGCGACTATTATACGTCAATGTTGCCGTTTGGCGACCATCAGCAGAGGTAACAACAATTTGTGCATCAGTGAGCATGCGTGCCCGCGACTGATCGTAGAATTGCTGACTAAAACGAAGTGCTATTTTTTGATAGGCAGAATCCGAAAGACCCTGCTTGCGCTCTAAGGTTCCCTCGACAACCATACGTGGAATATCATTATTGAGATCAACCACAATAGGATCTTGACAACTTGTCAAGAAAAGGGATATGACACTGGCAAGTGTTATGAGTGTAATGAGGCGATAGTGTACTGCGCGCATTATAAAAAGCTAAAGAAGATGAATATAAATTTCTTGATATTAAAAACACATAGTATTACCAGACTACCAGCGAAATTCCCATGTTACGCTTGGCACAATACCGAAGAATGCAAGACGCGAAGACTCTGTCTGATACACCGCAGGATTATCTTGTTGTCCCGCTTGACGAAAGACAATCGAAGCAGCATTTTTTCGATTATAGACATTGTAAATGCCAAAGACCCATGCCGTACGAAATCCTGTTTTCTTAGGACTTTCCCATCGCAGGGAAATATCCAAGCGATGATACTCCGGAAGACGCTGTGCATTGCGCGTACCATCATACTGAGGAATAATCAAACCGGCTAAATCATATCGCCCCACAGGGAATGTTGCCGGAATACCTGATTGAAAAATAAAGTTCGATGATAATGTCCAGCGGTCATTGAGTTTGTATGTACCCACGACGCTCAGGTTATGTGTGCGATCATAGACAGAAGCATACCATGCTCCTCGGTTAATACCCGGTCCACCATTCACGCCTTCGAGTGGTGGCACACGTCGCTCCGAGCGTGCGAGTGTATAGCTAATCCATCCTGTAAGATCACCTTTGGCTTTTTCCAAAAAGAGTTCCATGCCATATGCACGACCTTCACCGCGCAGAATCTCAGTTTCAAGATTATTATTACCAAAAAGGTTTGCCCCATCGACAAAATCAACAAGATTATTCAAAGTCTTGTAGTAGCCTTCGACTGATATGCGATACTCATCATCATTAATACTCCGAAACCAACCTAAAGAATATTGATCGGCTGTCTGCGGGCGCAAATAGCCACCACTCGGTTGCCATAGATCCAATGGTGTGGGTGACGCAGTGTTAGAAATCAAGTGCAAGTTCTGCCGTGTACGGTTGTAACTCAGCTTCAATGAGTTATCATCATCTAACAAATACCGTAGATTGATACGTGGCTCAAATCCTTGATAAAAATCAATGATATCGCCTTTATTGTACGTAGTTGAACCTGTAACAATACCATCAACATACTGCCCTGTGTTGGCATTATAGCGTACCGGTTGGTTGTTTTGATATTGACGAATAATGTCATTTCCCATACGCCAGAAAGTGTTCCAACGTACTCCCATATCAATAGTCAATAGTGGAGACACATCCCATTCATCCGTAACATAAAGTGCACCTTCCATAGCATATTTTCGGTCAAGTGTTCGCGTTAGAACATTGGTGCCATCCCGCAAAGGACGTACATCGCCCGGCACAAATGTGTAATCAATCAAATCAAATCCAAACTCGACACGATGGTTTTCAGCTGCATTCCAATAAAAATCCGACTTGAAGTTTGTGCTGATGATATTTGATTGCAGACCAAATTCTGAACCCGGCGTAAGGATTTGAAACTCATAATCGTAGTTACTATAAATCGCAGAGACATTCACAAAAAGCTTATCGTTAAATATATGATTCCACCGAACATTCAGCGTGGTATTGCCATAGATATTACCAATAGTGCTTGCTACCTCGAAGCGGTCGCGCCCAAAGTATCCGCTGACAAAAAGCTTATCGCTTTCACTGAACTCATAGTTCAATTTCATATTCAGATCATAGAAATAGGCAATATTGTCGCGGATTTCTTGTTGCGGCGCAAGGGCAAGAAAAGCATCGGCATATGTTCTGCGCCCCGCTATCATAAAGGATCCTTTGTCTTTTGCAATGGGACCCTCGACCAAGAGTTTTGAGCTGATTAAACCGATACCACCATTTATGCCGAACTCTTTGTTATTGCCATCGCGCTGACGAACATCCAAGACAGATGAAAGCCGCCCGCCATAATTCGCAGGAATTCCTGCTTTATAGAGTTTGAAATTGTTGATCGCATCAGGATTGAACACTGAAAAGAAACCAAGAACATGTGAAGCATTGTAGATCACGGCTTCATCTAAAAGAATCAAATTTTGATCAGCTCCACCACCACGAACATTAAAACCTGTTGATCCTTCGCTTGCTGTGGATACTCCGGGCAAGAGTTGAATTGCTTTCAAAACATCAGTTTCGCCTAGCACGACCGGTAAACTTTTTACCGTTGCCATTTCGAGCTGGACTGTACCAATTTCTGTTGAACGTACTCCCTCTCGCGTACGCTCTGCAGTAACCGTTACTTCCTCAGATACTGCTGCATTTGACACTACTTCAAGATTAAGGGTTTTGTTTGCCGTCAATTCGACTTTCTGCTCTAATGGCTTAAATCCTATATGTCGCACAATAACCGTGTATGTTCCCGGTGGCACACTGACTGAATAAAATCCATAATTATTGGCATATGCGCCTTTTTTGATTTCTTTGATAAGAATGCTGGCACCAATCACGATTTCACCGGTCGCTTTATCTTTTACAATTCCCGACAGTGTTACGCGCTCTTGCGCTGTCATCCTTCCGGCATAATGGCTCATAGGCATTGCAACACTGAGTATAAAAATTTGCAACGCAAGTCTGCACATATATTGCTCAATAATGCTTTTCAGTTGTTGTAGTTTCACTATTCCCCCTAGATTCGATTGCAGAGATCACAAAAACATGGTGCTTTTGTTTTCTATCATTAAACAAAAAAAAATTCATCATGCTGTGAGCATGATATAGCTGTTCCAATTATCTTATGTGTCAATCTTCTTACACCACGCTATCGTACAACATTGAGCGGCACCGATGTACTGCTTTGCCCCGATCGAAAGTCGATGCGATACACCCCTTGTGCAAGATTAGCCACTTCTATACTTATGGTCATCATTCCTCGCTGGGCATTGACGCTGTACTCCTGTACAATCTTACCCATGATATCGACAATGCTCACAGTGATAGGTTGCGATACAGAAATGCTGCTTTGTAGAAATACAATATCACGTGCTGGATTCGGATATACGGATAGCACAGTTACAGAAGGTGGCACAGATACCGATGTTGTAAATCGTGGTGGTATCGATGGTGCCGGTATTTCTTGCCGTTGTTTGAGCGGAGCAGAAGTAGCACTGCTTCGGATAAGTGATACACCATTTTGCACTGTGAAAGAACGCCAGCGAAATTCATTATTTGATGGTATTCGCACTGAGTCTACAAAGAAATAGTCAGCTTGTACACGTTCCGGTAAAACATCCAAAACGAAGTAGCCATGATTAACTAAATCCGATGCTTTATTGATGGGATTCACTCGACCTACGTCAGCGATCAAAGTGCTTAAAAAATTCGGACCCAACAATGCTGTCAGCCCTGCTTCATCGAAATTCGACGATGTAATACTGGGTGTAACAAATTCAACGGCAATACTTGAGCGTGCATTGGTAGAATCATATCCGACTTGATCTTCATTAGCTGGAATATCGAAGGCAAAGGATGTATGGAAATCACCTGTCAGCACAACGGTATTTTGGATATTGTTTTGCCGAAGTGTTTCCATAATGCGTCTGCGCTCGGCAGGATAACCATTCCATGAGTCAAGGAAACCATCTTGCAGCACCGCGTACAGCGGGTTGATTGTAACAAGTTGTCGTGTTTGCACGGGCGCAAAAATGACTTGGTTGCCAATAATTTTCCATCGCGCTTGCGATGTACGCAAGCGATTTTGTAGCCATGTCAATTGCGCCGTACCAAGCATAGAGCGTGTTGGCATGTTGATGAGTGCTGAATCAGTTGCGAAGTTCCGTGCAATAATTTCTCGCCCCTCGATACGAGAATCAATCATCATAATTTCTGCCAAACTACCATATGCAAACGAACGATAAATCGTGGAATCCACCGTTTCGCGTATAGGCATCCATTCGTAGTAGGCACGTTTTGATGCAGATCTACGCACGACCCACAGACCTTCATTAGCTTGATGATTTTGCGCAGAATCTCGATACGCATCATTAGTAAACTCGTGATCATCCCACACACAGATCATGGCATGTTGTTGATGTAATCGACGCAAATCTATGTCTAAGCGGTGCTGGCTATATCGCGCACGATAATCTGCCAAAGACACAATTTCTGTTGAGGGTGAATGCACACGCGGATTAGTTGCCGCAATGCCATACTCATAGATATAATCTCCCAAATGAATGACGGCATCAAGATCATTGCGATCAGCAACTCGTGCATACGCATTGAAAAAACCTTGAGCAAAATTACTGCACGATACTACGGCAAAACGTAATTGACCCGTTGCACTTTGCGTGGCAGTGCGTGTTCGCCCTGTGAGTGAATTTGCCCCCAATGCCGTAAAACCATAGTAGTACGTTGTACCTTGCTGCAATCCGGCAACATCAATTTTGACAGTATAATCACGTGCAGGCGATGTGATGACTTCTCCTCGCTGGACGATATTCGTTAGCCCTGTATCTGTTGCTACACGCCATTGAACACGAATTTCTGTGGGACTTGTTCCTGCATCAGGTGTGACCCGTGTCCACAAAATAACTCGATCAGATAAAGGGTCACCTGATGCCACCCCATGAAAGAATGGCCTCAATGATTCTTGTGCAAGGGCATCATTGCTACCATTAGGTCGCGTAAGAATATGGGTATTAATTTGTGCAATTGCTTGACTTCCCACGAAAAGCATAGCACATGCAAGTGCTACGAATACATATCTTTGCATAGTTCTCCCATTGGTTTTGACACTACTATGCACGGCGCATAGTATTGGTCCTTTATTGCTAAGGACAAAAATACTTGAATTTGTGTTACAAAACACATTATTGCACAAAAGTTTTTTTGATACAAGTGTTCTCTGGCATTATGTGTGAGTTATTTTCTATGTTTGTCGAACCCTCATTTTCTAGGCTCATTTCTTCGTTTCTTCATTCCTGCATGACACACTCCTCAACTCCTCTTGCGTGCGAGAAGCATCTTTTTTCTTTAGATTCTGATGTGCATTATATCAACTGTGCGTACATGTCACCTTTACTCAATACTGTCGCTCTTGCAGGCATTGATGGTGTCGTAGCGAAACAAAAACCTTATACCGTTACAGGTGAACATTTCTTTCAGCGTGTTGAAGACTTTCGTACAAAGTGTGCCCAACTCTTAAACAGCACCAAACGCGAACACTTCGTCATCATTCCTTCCGTTTCGTATGGTATGGGCATTGTCGCAAAAAATCTTCGTGTGCAAGCGGGTCAGAACATCATCATTCTTCATGATCAATTTCCAAGCAATGTTTTTGTATGGCAGAAATTTTGTGCCGAACATGGTTTAGAACTGCGTGTTATTGCTCCGCCGGAATCCTTTAATGAACGCGGCAAAGAATGGAATGAACGTTTGCTCTCCGCTATTGATGCAAAAACAGTGCTAGTTAGTATTGAACACATTCACTGGACGGATGGAACAAAGTTTGATTTGCTAGCATTGCGTAAGCGTACGCGCGATGTTGGTGCATTATTGGCAATGGATGGTACACAGTCGGTAGGGGCATTCCCTTTAGATTTATCTCACATCGAACTTGATGCGCTTGTTGTTGCATCGTATAAATGGGCGATGGGACCTTACGGAATAGGGTTTGCATATTTCAGCGATTACTTCCGCGATGGACAGCCCCTCGAAGAAGGATGGGTTCCCCGCGTCGGCAGTGAGGATTTCTCCACCCTCACCCAATATTCTCATGAGTACAAACCCAATATGCTTCGGTATGAAATGGGTGAACGCAGTAGCTTCGCTCTTGTGCCGATGCTCAATGCCGCACTCGACCAACTTAATCGTTGGCAACCGGAGCGCGTGCAAGAGTATTGCGCCACACTTACCGCACCCTATTGCTCTGCCTTGCGTGATTTGGATTTATCTCTTGAAGATCCGCAATATAGAGCATCGCATCTCTTTGGCATTCGTACACCTGCTTCTATCGATCTGCATAAGCTCTTGGAATCGCTTTCAAAACGAAAAATTTATGTTTCGGTGCGTAGTGGTGCTGTTCGCATTTCTCCTCATGTCTATAATGATGCCTCCGATATGGATGCACTTTTTGATGCTCTGCGAGAGAGTGTGCGGTAGAATAGTGCGTATAAAAAGGTCATTTTGACTCTACATCTACATACATTCTTATTCACGACAATAC
>DHLT01000148.1:7207-7516 GCA_002405405.1 Ignavibacteria bacterium UBA4661
TCTTATTCACGACAATACCCAACACTGATTGACGGAGATTGGGTTCGAATCTCTATGGGTGCGCTCAACAAAACCCCTTGTACCACATATATCGATGCGTTTTTATTGTTTTGGCGGCAAAATACATAACGTAACGTCGGCTTTGTGCCGTTGCCGAGCCACGCCATAGGCGTGAGTGAGGTAATGGTGCAAAACCGCTGTTAGGCGAAGTCCCGAAGGGCGAGCTTAACAACGGCGTAGCAGTCGCTACTTTAAAGCGTAAGCCCATAGGGATTACGCTCTAGGGGTTTGCCGCTTTGCGAAGGCGGG
>DHLT01000226.1:0-1333 GCA_002405405.1 Ignavibacteria bacterium UBA4661
CAGTGATGCTGAATTTGGAGAATGGTATGGTTATTTGAATCGGCGTGGAGAAATTCTTTTGCCCTTAAAAGGTGGGAAATGGAAAGGTTGTTTTCATAACCCGAGAGCATTTTATCAATGTTGGAAAACGCTGGAGCAATGTGTTGAGGAATGACTATAGTGTTTGAATGTGTAGAGCATTGTGTCTTGTCATCAGTGAAATTAGTATAGGTAGTATTGTTGGCTGCGTAGCTGTACAAAACGTATATTCATTGTGTTTCGCTTCTTTATAACTCGTTAATAAAACCTCGCAAACCATGATTTCAAGCCATATTTTCGACAGTGAGTTGTTCTGAAAATTTTCCATCAATATAGAATGCTGCTTCTTTCGCCGTGCCTCAAACAGTAGAATGAAAGTTTACATCTGTGTATGTGTTGAAATTCCAGTACAATTTCTATTCTTTCTTAATTTTCTTCTTAATCGTCCTTTAATCATCTTTTCAATACCTGTTGACGCTATGCATTGCTATAAAGCTCCGGCAGGACTTTTCTTGTAAATATGGATACTACACTTTTGTCTGCTGAACCGTCTGCCACCGCAGAATCTTCAATCCCTACAGTTTCGGACAATGCAAGCACCTTACCCAAGGAACTTACGCCCTCCATCGTTGTTATTGAGAACAGTCCGACTACGATTTCTGCTCTAACGACATTCTTGCAAAGCCAAGGAATGACAGTGTACTCGGCAATGACCAAAGAGGAGGGGGTTGCACATATCGAGCAAATTACTCCCGATGTCATCTTTTTGGATATTGACAGTCCTGCACTTGATGGTGTTAATCTTTGTAAAACATTGAACGAGGACAAAGCAACTGCACATATCCCTGTGATCATGCTTACGGGCGATGATACATTAAGTGGACGTGTTGCTGAGGGTTTTGCTTTCGGTGCTGTTGACTGCGTTCGGAAGCCATTCTTAAAAGAGGAAATCCTAGCGAGAGTGAATACTCAGATTGAGCTTGTTCGCTTACGTCATTTTCATAGAACACATACTCTGCAATCACGAGTTGCCGCGAGTGGTCAGCGTGCTTTGAAATCAAATGCAAAGTCGCTTATCTTAGAGTCGCATGTTAACTTGCTTAATCGTATTCATCGTGAATTGAACAAAGTGCTTGCTTCAGATACATTAGAGCATAAGAACACTTTGTTGAAAAAAACGCTCAATTTGATCCAGCATGAAGTACAAATGGATGTCAAAATCCCTGATTTGGACAAACGTTTCCGTAGTATTAACCCTAACTACCACAAGATTCTCATCGAGCATTGTCCAACACTGACACCTAAAGAAATTGAA
>DHLT01000226.1:1450-6794 GCA_002405405.1 Ignavibacteria bacterium UBA4661
AAAGAAATTGAATTGTGTATGCTACTTCGGTTAGGATATTCTACCAAGCAAATCTGTCGAATGAAAGGGGTTCTAGCTCCGTCGGTTGATGCCTATCGATACCGCGTTCGTATTAAATTCAAACTCACACCAAAAGATAATCTCTTTCGATACTTAGTGAGCATCCTTGGGTAGGTGCAGAATTCATCAATTTGTGATTTCTACAATGAATGAAAAAGTAAGACGCTTATGGCTCATGGCTGTAGGCGTTTTTTATGACCGAGAACATAGAAAACACCAATGAGTATTGCCAATTCGTGTTAGAATAATGGTGCCATAGTATGGAGAAGTTTGTGGCGAAGCAAAACGCAGTCTTTTGCGCAATACTTCGGGTTCTTCCGGAAAGCCACGTTTTTTGATTTCCGTACGAGTGTTCCATGCACGTTCGGTAATTGCATGTTGGAGTTTTTTTTGATTATAAGGAAACATTGCTACGACTGCAAACCGAGTATGTAATTCTTGTGGTAAAAAGAGAGCATCATCTTCATGATACCATCCATAGGCAATATGTTCGTCGAGCAATGAGATACCGTATTGTTGATACCACGTTGTGAGATACCCTGAGCGAATCAGTGCCGGGTGTGGTTCAACGAGATATAATGCATCGAGATGAGTAGGTAGTGAGGCGTTTGGAGTTATAGCGGTAGGGAAAGATTGTGGAGGAACAAACAGCAGAGGAAAAGGATGTGTTACGCGATGTAAAGAAATGGTACCATCTTGTAACGATAAGGTTTCCGGTAATGACCATAAAACTTGTTCCCGACATTCTTGTTCCGTTGCCGTCCATAATCGTGTCCAAGGCGGGGTTGATACATGAAGTGTGGTGTTATCAAGCGATGCGGCAGGTGAAATTTTAATCCCTTTGATACCCTGTATTGGGAGCGTCATCAGAAACGGCAGAGGTGGTCGATAATCCTCAGGATTATGGATGCGAGTCCCGTATTCAGTACGACGTGAAGGATCACTCCAAAGTCCATCAAAAATACTACAGTTGATGTGTGATAGGATGTTTTCTGCGGTACCGTCGAGAATTTCAACATTCTTAATGCCTTGTAGGGCAAGGTTGTGGCGTGCCATTTCTGCTAATGCAGGGTTGGCTTCAATACTTGTAACTTGTCGAGCTGTGCGAGCTAATGCGGCTGTATCAAATCCTGCCCCCGTGCAAATCTCCATAACATGATGACATGAGGAAAAGAATGATGCGTGGTGCATAGCAATTTCAGGTGATGTAGCTTGTTCAATAGATTGTCGTGTGAATAAACCATCTTGTGTCCAATTACCCATCGAACGCGCCTTGTGCCTTGCAAGTGCTATTTCTGTAAGAGCAGAGTAAACTTCGGGAGATTGATGGGGAATTAATCTGCGTAAGGATGCCATATTTGTCATATGGTCTTCTATACGCTCTTCCGAAAAAAGACGAGTTGCTGTACGGCACCACTCTAATCCCTGTTCCGTTGAAAAAAATTGAATGAGCGATGCAGAAATATCCATAACGAATTAGAACAGTGTTGATGTTGCATTCTGTTGTTCAATTGTAGCTTTCCATGCCTGCCAGCCCTGCCATGCAAGCACGATAAAGATACCATACAGTACTGCGGTGATATATAAATCTTTATAGATGTACAGTGCTACATAGATTACATCTGCAACCAACCACCATAGCCAGTTTTCAACAGCACGGCGTGTTTGTAACCAAATACCAACTAAACTCATTGCCGTGGTAAGAGCATCTAAACTAGCGGCATCAGAAGAAGCAACCGTCATAAGAAGAAAGCGTATCACAATTGCCAAAAGACCTGTAACAAGTATTGACCAAATGGTTCCCGATCGTGTAAGTTGTTCAACGAACACTAATGACGATGCTGTAGCGTGTAATTTCCATTCGATCCACCCATAAATCGATAAGCACACAAAAACTCCTTGCAGGAGAGCATCACCGAAAAGAGTACTCTTGAAGAAAATGTAGCCATAAAGAATCGATGATATACTATTGACAAGCCAGCACCACACGGAGCGTCGTTTACTCAAAATAACACCAAAGATCGCAAGAAATGCTGCAAGACCTTCAATGGCAACATTGATATTTTCAAGGAAATAACTAAACATAAGATAAAGTGTAAAAGAAGCAGAAAAACGCATTACGTGCTAATTTCACTCTTAGCGTACTTTTCGCTTATAGTAATGATTACGCTTTTGGCAAAAACAAGGGTTTTTTTGTTCATTTCATTTTCACTAAAAGATAATATGAACTAGTGGCTTATGATGCCGTTATTTGTAATGTCAATTTCAGTTGTTACACTATTGAAGAGGTTCCTCATGAACCATGTTTTTTCCCACACATCGCATACCGCATCGCGTTGTGTTTATGCTATTGCTTTGTTTGCTAGTATGGTTGTATTACTAGCAACTGGCGACAAACAAGTACGAGCGGAATCACCAGTTGATTCCAATGCTCATGTTCGCAAAGCAATGTCTGCAGTCCGTCCGACAGAAGGCATCTCACTGCCACAAAAAAGAATGTCTATTACAATGTCCGAGCATGATACGCAGGCATTGCAGAACATTCTCAAGAATGTCGAGCGCGAGTGTGGAGCCGTGCAGGGAGAGTTCTCCTTGCAAGTTCTGACGGCGACCGATGGCTCTGTTGAGTCTGTAAGCTTTGAAGCTGCTAATCCTGGCGATGAGATGCTGACAACTATCAGCTCCGTATGCAAGCGATTGCAATCTTGCCGACTTACTCCTATTGAGGTCGATGGTACTGCAGTATCGGGAATGGTTCACGTTCGAGTGAAAATGCTCAAGTAGAGCTAAGATTTCCTCGAACCGATCTTCAAACAATGCCCTCCGCACTTTGTGGAGGGCATTAGTTTTTGGAGAAATAACTATATTCTTTCCATGTTCTATGTCTGCGGGTTTTTAACAAACCGACTTACAAGCAGAGCAATTACTATCGTGCTGCTCGCACCTATACACGCATACCATGTCCATGCAACGGCGCCGGAGATCACAGTAGCAATAATAACAAGCAAACCCCCAATATAGCCAATGAGCATCGCTCGTTCTTGAATAGTCGATGTGAGCGTTCCTGCAAAAAACATTCCGAGTAAGCCACCATAGGTAATCGAACCAAGTCCAAGTGCTAATTCTACTACGGTTGAGGAACTTTGCATAAAGATCAAAGCTCCGCCAATATGAGCTACTGTCCAAAAAATAATAGCGCGCTTCGAGAGCTTTAACAAGCGGTCTTCCGGTATGATAATGCCACGTACTTTCGCAAAAAATGGTTTAATTATATCCATAACGCTGGAGAACGCCATTGATGATATTGAGCCACTGAGTGTTGCTAATGCTGCTGCAAAAATGCCTGCAATAATGATACCGCGAAAGCCTGTTGGTATTTGCGAAACGATAAAAAGAGGAAAGACTTCATCAGAGCGATTTAATCCTAATTGTTGCAAGTTCATGCCTTTATAGAAACCGAAAAGCATAAAACCAATGGCAAGAAAAAGGATGAATTCGACGATAACTACGATGCCGGCGGTAACCAAAACTTTTCGCGAACCTGCTAATTGTTTTGTGGTCATAATACGTTGCACAAACATTTGGTCGGTACCATTTGATGCTGTCGCAATAAATGTTCCTCCAAGTAATGCGGCTATTAACGTATATGGTCGCTTGAAAAAGTTATCGTTGAAGTCCAGATCAAACAATGTCAATCCTCGTGCAAAAATAGGTTCTGAAAGTGCCGACAGATTGAATTGTACACTTTGTATAATGACAAAGAGAGTTACAACAATGGCAAAAAAATACATGCCCATTTGAATTGCATCAGCTGAAATTGCTCCTCGAATTCCACCAAAATATGTGTAGCCAAAAGCAATACAAGCAATGATGCAGATTGCGGTAGGGTAATCGACATGGAGAATGAATTTGAGAGGGATTGCTGTTGCAAATAGTCGAACACCACCACCTGCCAAGCGTGTAGCAAGAAATACCATCGAAGCGGTCGTGCGTACCCGTGGACCAAATCGCTCCTCAAGAAAACTGTACACAGTGGTAAGCGAGCCGCTATAGTATCGAGGCATCAAGTACAACGCGACAATGATGCGTCCAAGCAGATAACCAATGCTCAGCATGACAAATTGAGCTATTCCATTAAATCCAACACCCGGAATGCTGATGAAGGTTAAAGCACTTGTTTCTGCCGCAACAACAGAAAAGCACACAACATACCAGGGTATCATTGCTCGACCCTGAAAATAGTCTTGTGCAGAAGATTGCTTGCCGCCTTTAATGCTGCCATAAAGTGCGATGCCAATGAGATAGGCAACCACAATACCAATGTCTATAATGGGAATTTGTGTATTCATATCAGAAAGTAAGAGTATGGATTACAGAAATGAAGGAATCCTTTCTGTAGTGAAAGAGCGATTTGCGTAATTTACACGCATTCAACGCAACGATATTATTTTTTCTTAGATCATTCTTTGTCAAGGCGCGTATGGGAAATTTTCGTTCCGATAGACTCAAAACTCTCATTCAGAACATGGTGGCTGGTATACTTTTGGGAAGTATAGGAGGAATACTGCTTGATAGTTGTACCAAGCGAACAAGCCAACAAGTTACTGCTGAGCAACTCCAGATTGTTGAAGAAGCGCGGAGACGAGCAGATAGTTCGTATCAAATTACGCAACAGAGATTAGACGAAGTCATGGCGGCTGTTGTCAGTGCTGAAGCCGCAGAGGGGATTATGCAACAACCCGGAGCCGAGCGCACCGATTCGCCTGCACAGTATCGGCAGCGTATGGATGTGCTCATCCGACTTATGCACGAACGCCGACAAAAGGCTGCCGCAGGTGGTGTGGCTCTTGAAGATGTGAGGAAGTCTCTTGAGGAGGGTAATCGCTTAAAGTCAACATTAGAGTCAATAACCCATGAACGTGATTCACTCAAGCAAATAGCAGATCTTACAGAGCGTAAGTTACGTTATGCTAATGAGCGATTAATCGAAACACGCAAGACAGTTGATTCTTTAAAGTCCGTTCTTGCAAAGAAAGATACACCCATCAAGAAAGATGCATCGAAAAAGCAAACCAAGTAAACACAAGTTTATTGCTTGTAATCTCATTATGGAACAGGGTAGATGCATTTATGTGAATCTACCCTGTTGCGATATTATTGTATGCTAGTGATTATTCTCGTTCAGACTTGTGGGGCGTAATTGCTTGTTCGGTTGGAGTTGCATCTGCTTGGACAATCAGCATTTGTATTTGACTTCGTAAGCGCAACACTCGTTGGCGAAGAA
>DHLT01000226.1:6873-7254 GCA_002405405.1 Ignavibacteria bacterium UBA4661
CCACTCGTTGGCGAAGAAGAACGATCAGGCAGGAAAGAATAAAGCCACCCAGTAATGCACCACCGATAATCAATGATCGTTTGGGTTTTGTTTTTTTATCGGCAGGAACCGCAGGATCCAGGACATACATGGCAGGCATGACACGCTGCTCATCGAGTTTTGCTTGTTCAAGCAGCGGCACCATAAATGCATTTACTTTGGAATAGACCTCAACATCGGTGTAGAGGCGCATGTACTCCATCATCACTTCAGATCCTTGAGCGATAGAGAAGTTCCCAATAAAGCCTGGTTGATTTTCAATTTCACTTTCTTTGGCACGGAAATTTTCTTATTGTTTGCGTTGAAGTTGTGTGGCTGGATCGCTCGCACCATAGGTGTTTT
>DHLT01000192.1 GCA_002405405.1 Ignavibacteria bacterium UBA4661
TGCCGCCAGCCATAATATGCGGATTAATTCGAAGGCATACCGGCACTGAACTGCCATATTTCTTGCCAAACTTTTCTAAGGTTGGAATAGAATCAACATTAATAGCTACACCTTCATTTACTGCTTCTTCAATCTCATCAAAGGCAATAGAGTTCGAGGTAAAAAAGATTTGCTCGGGAGAAAAACCCACATGCAAACCAAGCTTAACTTCTTCGATAGATACCGTATCAAGCTCAGCACCAAGTGTTTGCAAATACTTCAGAATACTGATGTTACTCAGTGCTTTACATGCGAATTTGATGCGAAACTTAGGATACTGTATAGCCGATGTGAGTGCCTGAAATTTCTGCTTGATAATATCAGCGTCATAAACATAAAGTGGCGTTCCGTATTTTGTAGCGGCTTGCAGCAAAAGTGATCGATCAATATGGAGCATAGAAAATCATGAAAAACGAGAAAAATACCACTACGCTTCAGGGCGAAAGAATTGCATCAGCAAAGATAGGAATTACCAAGCGTTTTGCTAAGACGCTTCTTACGTTATTTCTACTCCTTGGGATGTGGATCTCTCTGCCATACGCGGATACACCGATTTATGTTATGCCAAAGTCTCAACCATTTGCCGGATCAGCATGGTATAACCCATACCATACAGTGAAAATCGGAAGAGACGCACAATGGAAGAAAGTAAACTTTCATGCACACTCTTCTGCATGGCGAGGTTTATCACATGGAATATCAACAACTGACTCACTTTTTGCCATATACGACAAACTAGGCTATGACTTTGCCTCAGTATCGCAATATCAACGTATCGAACAAGGAAGTACCACGAGTCATTCTATCCCTTGTTACGAGCATGGCTATGGCTTATGGAAAAATCATCAAATCATTATCAACACTCAGCAAACACCGGTATGGCGCGATTATATTTTGGGACAAACAGTCCATCATAAACAATCAATGTTGGAATATTTACATCGTCACGACACAACATCAATTATCGTTCTGGCACATCCGGCGCTGCGTAATGCCTATACAGAACACGATATGGTGCAAATTATTCCACCCAATGGTTTTGGAATACTCGAACCATTTAATTTCAATGTTGAATCTATTGCCTTATGGGATTCAGCCCTTTCAGCGGGGCGCATATACTGGGGTGTTGGTCATGACGACACCCACAATATTTTTAATCCGGAGGAAACAGGTGTGTGTTGGACAATGCTCGCTGATGGATTACACTCCTACAGAACAGGTGCATTCTATGCCGTAAAGTTACGTTCTTCACTCCCTGATCGCTGGCGTGGGTTCATTGATTCCTTAATCTCCGAGCGCTTACTTGCTCAAATACCCTTTGACCAGAGGTTTGGCTTGCAAAATGCCCAGAATGATGCAACCTTGGTAGAACAAACAATAAGTAAAGACTCTTTACGAAATCCTATACTCATCGTTACGTTTAGTACTCCGGTAGCTTGTATCCAGTTTATTGGTCAGAATGGTATTGTACGCCAACAGAGCAAACAGCCTACTCAAACAATGTTTTATCGGCTACGTGATGACGATACATACATTCGCGTCGTTGCACATACACAAAACAATACGATGTTACTGAATCCTGTTATACGTGTCCACAAAGAGCAGATACTTCCTCATACTCCTCCTCCAAACGTTGACAGGTGGTACACAACACTGCATACTATGGCATGGTGCGTTATCTATGCAGTGGGTGGGGTTTCTCTAGTAAATCTCTTTCGATGGAAAAGAGATAATAAAACTTCTTGAACTTCGCAAGTATCGTCTGCCCCATAAACAACAAAGCCCCGTACTTGTGAAGTACAGGGCTTTTTTTATCCTATGATGCATCAAGGTGCATCCCACCATACACGAGCAAGCATCCAATCACGACTATTACCACCGGCAGGATAGTTTGCACTATTGTACAAACGCTCTTGCTGAGGCATTGGGAAGCGACGTGGGACAGCAGTAAGTACAGCACCCGGATTGATTGCAAAGTTTGGCAATCCGGTGCGCCGCCAGTCATTATAAGACTCTACATTATAGTAGTTGGCAATATACTTTTGTGTCAAAATAGCATCCAAAGTAATTGGGTTAGGCGATACAGTCGCCGAAGATACATACGTATCAGCAGCTGCGCCTGTAATACCCAACATCTCAAGTGCAGCGCGCACACCATTGATGTGCTCAACGCGCGCCTGAGCAAGCTGGCCAGTACGGAAAAGTGCCTCTGCTTGCATGAACTCCGCCTCTGCAAAATGGCAGAGGATAACCGGCGAGTTAATTGCACTGAAGAATGGCGAAAGATTTGGTCCTGAAGGAGTTGACGAACCAATCAATGCTGTTCTGCGTGGATCATTCAGGGTATTCAAAAGGTTCACGAAATATGAATCCATTCGAATATCACCGCGCTGATTGTTGAATTGGAAGAGTGGATTTGCAGTAGAACCATCCGGACCAAAAATGACACGAATATTATCAGCATTGCTTGTAATACCATTGGCAAGCGATGTTAATGCTGTTTGTGCAGCACCACTATTGCGCTTTGATAAGCGCAGAGCATAGCGAGCTTTCAAGGTATTTGCAATACGAATCCATGCTGCACGGCGATTTGCTGCTGTCAATGTAGAAGGCAACATTAAATCATCGGCACCCGGTGACGCAGTACTTGTGGCTTGATTCAAATCAACAATAGCACCATCGAGTAAGGTTTGGATCGAGTTATAAATATTTTGCTGTGTATCATAGGTTGGCGTTGTATTGTTAGCATCACCTTGGAATGCTTGTGAAAACGGTACATCACCAAAAACGTCGGTAACATTTGCAATCGATATTGCCATAAGTATACGCGCGACACCACGATAGTGAGGTGCTTGCAATTGCTCTGCTTTTGTAATGAGAACAGAAAGGTCTTTCATGACATTCGCATAGCAATTTGACCAATACGTATCAGTGTTGGTTTCGTCCATCGCATATTGATAATAACTCAAATGCTGACGATCCACACCGGCATGATGACGTGTCCACAAACTTGTATAGCGAAACAAATCACCCCCGAATGTATAGCCCATAGCACCCTGCGCCGATGGCAACAATTGTGCGAGACCAACATCAGCAGGATTATTCGGGCTGATATTGAGACTTGTATCTGCCCATTGTGAGCATGATGTTAAGCCAAGACTGAAGGCACTAGTCGCAACGAATACGCTTAGTGCAATCCATTTCTTTTTAAGAGTAAATTTCATGATATTCTCCTTGTACAATTAGAATCCGAGGCGGAAACCAAAGATATATGATTTAACACCGGGGAAATTGAAGTAATCAAGACCTTGAGCGTTGTTCGCACCCAGCAAGCTGGTCTCAGGATCAACGCCTGTATATTTGGTACTCAACCACAAGTTGCGTCCGGTTGCAAATACTTCAAGATTTTTTACAATGCCATCGGTTGCCAAGATATTGCGGAAATTATACGACAATGAAACTTCACGCAAACGAACCCAACCTGCATCTTCGACAAATGGCTCGCCAAGACCGGAATTAAAGTTATTGTAGAATCCTTGGTTACCCCAGAATGCTTGACCAGGCGATGAATTTGCTGTTGAACCGGGCACACGAATAGGTGTTGTGTTCGTAACAAATGTATTTGTACCTGTTTGTTGCACACCTTGAACAACACCGTTCACAAAGGTAACACCACCGAAAGTACCATTGATACCACCTGCCATATCACGATTTGCCGACTCAGCTGAGGTTCCGAAGAAATTCAAAGCTGCACGGGTACCATTCCACATCACACCGCCTTGTTTCCAGTCAAGCAATGCTGTCAAAGTCAGACCTTTCCACGAAATGGTAGGACGGAAACCTAAAATGAAGTCAGGAATATTAGCTCCCCATGCTTTTTCCTCTGTACCCGGCAATGGACGACCGGCAGCATCAACAATAATATTGCCTTGTGGATCACGTGCCCAACCCACAGCAAAGATCGAACCATAAGGTACACCCGTAACAGCACGGATAGAACCACCGGTAAAACCACCTAAGAAAATTGCTGTTACACCCGGTGCGAGTGCTGTTACTTCATTTTTAAACGTTGAGAAGTTCACACTTGCATCAACATTGAAGTCTTCGTCACGGTAAATATTGCCATTCAAAACAATTTCCAAACCACTATTGGTCATCGTACCTGAATTCAATACTTGCGAGGTGTAACCGGATGAACCTGCGATCGGAACATTCGGAATAATCTGATCAACATTTTCTGAACGATAGTATGTTACATCAAGACCAAGGCGACCTTCGAAGAATTTCATATCCGCACCGAACTCAATTTCACGACGATTCTCCGGCAACAAACGATTATTACCCAAACGATTGCCAAGCGTAAAGCCAGCGGCTCCACCCAATGGAAACGTAATGCCGGATGTCCAGCCATCACCAAAAGCTGCACGGTTATATTGTGTTTGGGTGAGATAAAGCTGAGGAATCGCACCGGTACGAGCAAACGAACCACGCAATTTGACATATGCCTCTTCTTGACGAATCCCAAGAGCTTCGGTAAGAACTACACCCAATGATGCACCATATGTAGTAAATTGATTAGCATCTTTCGGCAAAGTCGAAACCCACTCTGAACGAATATTACCATTGAAGAACAACCAGTTTTTGTACTCTAAGTTCAACTGTCCAAAGAGCGATCCCGTTTTAACACGACCATCGAATTGTGATACCACCGGTGTACCGGAGATATTCGACATATGATAGAATTCAGGAATAACGATACCATCGCCTGTAACATCCAATGATTGCGATACAGACTGATAAAGATTATTTCCAATGGTCAGGCGATACGAAAAGTCTTCACTCACTTGCTTATCAATAGAAATGATAAGATCAGAATTCAAAATTTGATCTTTTGCCAAACCATTATACACGCGACCAAGCGTACCAAGACTTGCACCGCCAAGTGCAAAGTATTGATTGGCAATCGTGTTGGTGAAGTCACCACCTATACGATAGGTAACGGTAAGATTACCAAGAGCATCTTTCAAGAACCAATCAGGTGTATATACCGCTTGAACATTACCGAGTACGCGCTCAACATTATCAGTGTAAGGATTCTGATTTGCTACCTAAAATGGATTATCATACAGTGGATTGTTACCATTCAAACCACGATAGTTCCGTTGCAAACCTGTTAATGTACGTCCCGCCCATGTTGCACCAGCTGGGAAAATATAAGAAGCTGGATTATGAGCAGGATTAGTAAGTCCTCCTGCAATATC
>DHLT01000204.1:0-668 GCA_002405405.1 Ignavibacteria bacterium UBA4661
ATCCAGCAACTTAGTTGAGCGGTTTCACTAAACACTCAACGGCTCTATGCCTTTAGAAGAAAAGCAGGTCGTGGGCTTCCGTAGCTATACACTCTCCCCTTCCAACTTCAAACAATGGCAGGGCGATGTGCAGGGCGCGGACGCTATACTTGACCAATTAGAGATGTTCCAAGACAGCACCAAACCTGACAGCCACTTGCATAATATGGCTACTGAATTACTATTAAAGATGGCTTTACCCCTTACCGCTACCATAGAAGAACATAACACAACGGACGGTGTTTTATATTACCTGCCGGAACATGGCATATGTATGTGCTTGCAAGGCTTTGGCAACGACGCACGGGCAAAGGTTTTGGGGTTGAAACCGCAAAAACTTATTGCCCTGAACAAACTTTTCAGCACAGACGAACTATTAACAAACACGACCTTAGAACTACGCGAACACGAAATAGAACTAACGATTATTTAATACTGTATGGGAAGAAATGTATGATGTACTACCGAAGAAAAATTGAGTTAGCGTTGTTACAGATATTTGGCGGTACGCTTACTAGAAGAGATTTTCAGAAACTCCTGTTTTTGCTGAGTATAAAACAAGAGCAAGCGGCGTATTATTTTGTCCCCTATAAATACGGCTGTTATTCATGGCTGGCGAATCAGGACAT
>DHLT01000204.1:778-11479 GCA_002405405.1 Ignavibacteria bacterium UBA4661
GCTGTTATTCATGGCAGGCGAATCAGGACATGCACACCCTATTAAAGTATGGTAAAGTTCAGGATAACAATAATCACTGGATACTTACTGATACCGTCCGGTATATTGACCAGCTTACGCCCCACGATAGAGAAACACTCCGGCAACTCTATGCCGCATTCCAGAATATTAAAGGCGATGACCTTATACGCCGTGTGTATAAGAACTATCCTTATTATGCCATAAACAGCACCATAGCGGAAAGATTACTGAGTGATGCCGATTATACCAGAGTAAAGGAAAATAAACCCCTGCATAATAGCCCAATGCTGTGTACTATTGGCTATGAAGGAAAATCTGTAGAACAATACGTGAACCAACTTATTCAGGCAGATATAAAGGTTCTTTGCGATGTTCGGAAGAATCCATTAAGCATGAAATATGGCTTTTCCAAAAACCAACTAAAAGCAATTGTAGAGGGTGCAGGTATAGAGTATAAGCACTTCCCACAACTTGGTATAGCATCCGAGAAACGACAAAATTTGCCAACGCCGGAGAGCTATCGGGAATTGTTTGAAGATTATCGAGCAAATACTTTACCCCAACAAACACACTATACCAAACTTCTGTATGCTGAACTAAAAAAAGCCCGAAGAATTGCTCTTACCTGCTTTGAAGCTGATGTTCAGTGTTGTCATAGACATTCGCTTGCTACGGAACTAACAACCTATTTTGATGAAGATTTCGAGGTTCAACATCTATAAAGTACACACGCTATGAAAGTTCTTATTACCGTAAAAGCCTATCCTGCTATATCGAGTACATACGGTGAAACAGTATGCACCGCAGGCATAAACGAAGAAGGGAAATGGATACGAATTTATCCTATTCCCTTTCGATATATGGATTACGAAAACCAATACAAAAAATATCATTGGGTAGAACTTGACCTTATCCGCAACACAAAAGATTTCCGCCCCGAAACCCACCGCTCTCAACATTTGGAATCTATTACAACTGTGGGGGAAATACCTTCGGATGGCGATGCGTGGACAGAGCGAAGAAAAGCCATACTTGAAAAGGTAAGGGTTTATACAAATTTGGATGAACTTATAGCAGAAGCGAAAAACAAAGATGTTTGTACATCGCTTGCGGTATTCAAACCTACACGCATAAAGGATTTTATTTATAGGCGTGTTTCGGACACGTGGGATACGACAAAACTTCAAACTTTTACATCTATGCAACAGCAAGGAAATCTCTTCGACGGCAAGGATGAAAACGATATAGAACAATTCGAGGTAGTGGATAAACTGCCCTACAAGTTTTCCTTTGTTTTCGAGGATGATAGCGGAAGAGAATCTACCCTTATGATAGAAGATTGGGAAACGGGGATGCTCTATTGGAAGTGTTTAAAACGTCACGAAGGGAACGAAGCCTTAGCCTGTGCCGATGTACGAAAAAAGTATTACGATAACTTTGCTTTGACGAAAGATTATTACTTTTTTCTGGGAACTACAAAAGCCAATCATTACCGCGCCCCGAATCCCTTTGTTATCATCGGTGATTTCCGCCCTAAATTCATTACTCAAGAACAAATGCAATTTTAATGAAGCTACAATTTTCATCAAATCAAGACTACCAATTACAGGCGGTGCGCTCTGTGGTGGATGTATTCGAGGGGCAACCATTAGCAATGAGCGGCTTTGAAGTTTCTTTTGCAATGGAGGGCACTTCCCTTGCTTTTACACAAAAAGGTATTGCCAATAACCTTGTACTCAGCCATGACCAACTACTACATAACGTACAGGCAGTGCAGGAGCGCAACGGAATACCTATCTCTGAGAAATTAGAACCCTGTTTTTATCAATTACATGAAGAGGACAAAGAGACCAAACAAAAGAACATCATTGCCAAAGGCGAAATAGCTTTGAACTTCACCGTAGAAATGGAAACCGGAACGGGAAAAACCTACACCTATTTACGCACGGTGTACGAGCTAAACAAAGTTTATGGGTTCAAAAAATTTGTTGTCGTCGTTCCTAGTGTGGCAATACGCGAAGGCACGGTAAAGAACTTGGAAGTAACGCATGAACATTTGCAAGCTATCTACAATAAGCCGCCTATCAATTACATCATGTACGATAGCCGCAACCTTACCGCTCTACGCAACTTTGCTACATCTAACGCAATACAAGTTTTAGTCATAAATATAGATAGCTTCACCAAAGACAGCAATGTTATAAACACCATACGTGAAACAGGCATAAAGCCCATAGAATACATACAGGCAACAAACCCTATTGTCATAGTGGACGAACCGCAGAACATGGAAACAGACACGCGCCGCGCCGCTATTCATAACCTCAATCCCTTATGTACCCTGCGGTACAGTGCAAACCACCGTAACTTATACAATCTACTCTATAACCTTAGTCCGGTTCGTGCCTACGATTTGGGCTTAGTAAAGCAAATAGAAGTGGACGGCATTACGGCAGATAATAACTACAACGCCGCCTTTATCCGCCTAAAGGAAATAGTACCGAGCAAAAAGAATTTGAAGGTAAAACTGACTATCTACGCCAACGATAAAGGGGGCGTAGTACAAAAGGATTGCACCCTTGAAGCCGGAGACGATTTACACGCGGTATCGGGCGGGCGCGATATGTACGAAGATGGCTTTTTGCTTACGCACATTAGCGCACAAGCGGGAAGTATAGAGTTTAGCAACGGGCTAACGATATATGTAGGCGAATCACAAGGCGGGCTTACCGATGAAGTAATGAAATACCAGATAGAGCGCACCGTAGAAGCGCACTTTCACAAACTCAAAACCCTACGCCCGCTCGGAATCAAAGTTCTTTCGTTGTTCTTTATAGATAAGGTTGCCAATTACCGCGAATACGATACAGAGGGCAAGCCGCAAAAAGGAAAGTTTGCCCTATGGTTTGAAGAAGCCTTCACCAAAACAGCCAAGAAAAAAGACTATGCCGGATTGATTCCTTTTGAATTAGACAAAGTACACAACGGGTATTTTTCGCAGGATAAAAAAGGCGTGTTCAAAGACACCAAAGGAACAACAAAGGACGATGAAGACACGTATAGTTTGATAATGAAGGAAAAGGAACGCTTGCTGAGTATTGAAGAGCCATTGCAATTTATCTTCTCGCATTCTGCCTTGCGCGAAGGGTGGGACAATCCGAACGTGTTCCAGATTTGCACCCTGAATGAAACAAATAGTAGTATGAAAAAGCGTCAAGAAATAGGGCGCGGTCTTCGCCTTCCGGTGGATGCAAACGGTCAACGCATACAAGATAAGCAAATAAACGTCCTGACGGTCATTGCAAACGAAAGCTACGAAGAATTTACGGAAGCCTTACAGCGCGAAATACAGGAAGAAACAAGCGTATCCTTTGAAGGCAGAATAAAAGACGCACGGAAGAAAGAGAAAGTACAGCGCAATAAAGAACTCAGCATAGAAAACTATCCTCTGTTATTCGAGATGTGGGAGAAGATACGCCACAAGACAAAGTACTGTGTGGAATACAGTACGGAAAACCTGATACAAGGCACGGTAAAGGCTTTTAAGGATGTAAACCGCTTCCCCACCGCTAAAACTCCTATGCTCCAAGCTCAACGTGCTACGCTCAATTATACGGAAGAAGGAATAGCCGGAACAGTTACCGATAGAAGGCTAAAGGCTACGGATAAAGTACGCTATTGTATCCCCGATGTGTACGCCTACATACAAAGCCGTATAGATGTAACCCGAAGCACAATTTTTCAGATTATTAAACAGTCTGGCAGATACAACGAAATAGAAATCAATCCCCAAATGTTTTTGGATAATCTTGTATCAGCTATTCGCCAAACAATGAATACTTTGCTTGTGGACGGTGTGAAATATACGCAGATACAAACGGGCAATATCGAAAGAGACTGTTACAGTATGGAGCTATTCGAGAGCGAAGAAATAGAAACTTACCTTTCGGACTTGTTCAAAGTAACGAACACAGAAAAAACAGTGTTCAATTATATCCCCGTTGTGAGCGACCCCGAAAGCAGATTTGCCCGCGATTGCGACACAGACGAAAACGTGAAATTCTACTTCAAACTTCCCAGAGGTTTTAAGATACCTACGCCGATAGGAAATTACATACCAGATTGGGCGGTGATATTTGAAAACGATAGGCGTATCTACTTTGTAGCCGAGACCAAAAGCACCTTAGATAAACAACTCTTGCGCGATATTGAACGCATGAAAATAGACTGCGGGGAAAAGCATTTTGCTTTGTTCAAACCTTCGGGTGTGGAGTATAAGTTGGCTGTTAGTGCAAAGGATTTATATCAGTAAATATGTTATTCATTTCTAAAACAAAATGGCTGATATGACAAAATCATATCAGCCATCGGTGTTGTATGTGATCAATACTTTACTTCTGTTGTACACTAACCACATTATCTGCAATGACACGATCGATCAACTTGTTGTACGGATCGATACCCGCCTTTGCTGGTTCACTTGGAACAACAATGGTAATTTGCGTTTGTGCATTATCGATACGATGCTTCTTGAGATACAAGGGCTTGCCCAATGTTGTGCTTGATCCATCGGATTTCGCAAAGACACCGATGTCGATATACTCTGCATTGACAGAACCACCACCGAGCGGCACAGGCGTTTCGTTGCCAAGACTGTCGTTGTACATTTTTTTCGCTGAAATGGATAGTGTTACAGCGTATGTACCATCAGCTTGCTTTGTCGATACAGCTGACACTGCACGATTGTCGAAAAGCGTGATTTTCTCCACCAAATCTGCTAGCATATAATGCAATGAATCCGGGGTTTCGCGCCGCAAGAATCCGACAAACTCCTCTGCATTCGTATAGGGTGCCGACTGAAAACCAACGGCTTTGATATACTTTGCCAAAGCCTGATTGACGCGCTCTTCGCCGATTTGATCAGCTAATGCAAACAGAACATGCGATCCTTTATTGTAATGAATGTACGATTGATTACGATTGCGCATGAGCGGCTGCTCTGCTTTGCGCTCATTGCCTCGTCCGCGCAGATAATCATTCAATTCGTGCTTCAGGAAGCGTCGCATCATGTCGTCGCCATAGTTCTGCTTCATTACCATCAGTGCTGAGTATTCTGCCAATGATTCGCTCATCATGGTTGAACCTTCTTGCGCGGCACCAATCACTTGATGTGCCCACCATTGGTGTGCAAGCTCATGCGCCGTTACAAAAAAGGTAAAGTCAATTTCATCTTCTTCGCCTGTCATGCGGCGCAAGAACCCGATATCTTCCGAATATGGAATAGTATTGGCAAAACTTTGTGCGAAGGATGCATAGCGCGGAAACTCAATAATCCGAAATTGTCGATGCTGATAGGGCGAGAAATTCTTTGTAAAATAATCCAATCCTTTCTTCGTAGCTGCGATCATGGTTTTAACATTGTACCCATGAGTCGGATGATAGTACACTTCAATTTTTACATCGTTTTTGCCGGTAGGATCCTTCCATACATCACGCTCGACAACATACTGCGCTGACTGGAACGAATAAAAGTTGAGAATCGGTGCATCCATTTTGTAATGGAAATAACGTCGCTCGCCGAGATCTTTGCGGTAGGGCACATTTGCTTTCCACTCTGCTTGCAAATAGCCGGGTGCAATTGCTATTTGATCCGGCGAAGTGGAAACTACTGCCTCAAAATCAATGCGATCAGCATCTTGCGAGATATATGTATTCAACCGTGAAATGCTGTCGCCAAGTTTGGGCACATCTGCACGCTCCGGCAAACCATACTTTTTCCGTTTGTCAGGGTCGCTCAGTTCACCACCTTCATCATACCCAAAAGTACAAGTAACATTATTGTTATTCAGGAATGCTCCATTATCAACAATCTCTGTTGGTGTGGCAAAACTCTGTCCCAAACGCCCAAAAGAGAAAAGCAATGTTGCCGTGTCTTGTGGAGCCAATGGCGTTTGCAATTTGAGTAAACGAATACCGGCTACTGTGTCATTACGAATAATGCTTGCAGGACGGTTTACTTCTGCTTTTAAGAGGGTAAGATCGCTATTGTAACTCAGATAAAGAGTATCGATCGGCTTGTCCGTTTTGTTAACAAAGGTATGCGTTCCCCATGACACATAGCGATGTTCTTCCGGAAAAAGATCAACATGAATGCTGGTTGCCACAATACGTGGTTGTGGGAAATGAAGATACTTTGCTCGGTAGGTTTTTTCATAATCCACCCGCAGTTGTTCTTCTTGCTTTTGTGTACGATACACACGCAAGACATTCGTGTTGTACCACACCCATCCGCCCGACACAACAGACAAGATTACTGCACCGGCTACTGCCGCCAAAGCCAGCGGTGTTGCCTGACGACGTGCTATGCGAATACGCGCTATAAAACCTTGCTCTGTGCCACGTTGCTGAAGCACATATGCCAAGCACACTAACACGATTGCAATCGCAGAATTAAAGAGCGTATAGGATACACCCGCTCGCCAAAATGGTATATATCCATTCATATCGGAGTATGTACCAAAGCGCGATTGTGCATAATACCACATCGGATGCTCAAGCCCAAGCTCACTCAAAAACGCCTGTCCGATAAAAATGCTGATAACAATAAAGTGCCCGAAGTATTTATTGCCAACAACGATTTGCACCATGAAACTCAGGATAACAAGTTGTATCATCGAAACCCAATCAATCCCATAGACACCCACCAAATACACAGGTAATTCATAATTGGTGTAGCCCTTGAGTGTTTGGGTGAGAATTGCACCGATAATCGTGAATCCATACAAGACTGCCGACACCATGCTGAGTGCTGTTATCTTCGATAGCAAGACCGCAAGCCGTGAAGCAGGTAGTGCATCGGCTATTTGATCAAGCTTGAGTGTCTTTTCACGCCATACTAATTCACCGCTATAGTACACCATGATAATTAACATGTACAGCGTAAAGCTATTAATAACATCAAACATGACATAGGTAACAGGATATACCGTACCATCATACAAACGACCTGCCTGCCGTGCATTGACAGCAAATTGTATCATCCCGATCAGGGTAATGGCAATAAATGGTCCTGAACGTATGATATCTCGAAAATAAAATCCGATAGAGGCAAAAAATTGCGACCACGATGTTTCGACTTCAAAATATTGCAAGACGCGTGGACGAGGTGAACTGACATGCTCGATTGCAGTATCATCTTGTTTGTTTTTGCGAGCACGCAATGTAATCGCTTGCGAAGAGAACCGAAAGAGTTGGTAGGTTAAGAGAAAAATACTAATACCAAGCGCAAGCCACAGGACACGATTCCATAACATATACCCCTCAAGCGGCAGAGGCAAAGTATTACGCTCGGCAGTTGTCCAGTATTCTGTCAGAAAACCAAAAGCACGAGTACCAAAAGGATCGAGTAATGCTGAGAGCATTTTATTATCAAGGTCGCGCAGAAATGCACCGGCGACGCTTTGCAAAGATATTAAGGCAATACCCTGTACATATACGGCAATAAAATTGCGAAAGATCAAGCCACACGCAAAAAAGAGTGCTCCCATGAAGATGACATTCGGCAGAACAGCATAAATGTAGGGATTCACATAACCTGCAAAGGAGAATGGTGCAATTTTTTCCGCCGGAATCCATCCCGCAATCGGAGCGATAACTGAACCGAGCCATAAACCAAGAGGCGGAGCGAGAAGCACTAATGCCATGACAATCACAGAACCAAGATACCGCCCAACAACATAACTGAACTTCGTCATGCCGGTGGTAAAGAAGAGTTCGTGCGATTTCATCTCCATATCGCGGATCATCGCAGTGCCGGCAATACCCGATAGCACAATGGCACTCACAATCGACATAATCAATTGTACTTGAGCAATCACAATCGGTGCATTATGAAACACCTTACCTACGCCACCGCCGATTTGTACAAACTCGGTGGTCATAAAAAGAAATGTCAGCAGGAAGAATAAACCGAAGTAAATCCAAAAGGTTACCTTACGAAGATTGAATCGAAGATCAAACTTGATAACGCTCCATGTCAGTTGGAGTGTACTCATCATTGTACACCTCCTGTTTGTTGTCCTAACGATGCTTTTTGTGCGCTTGCAATTGTTGCGAAATAGACATCTTCAAGATTAGCTTCCACAGCACGCCATGATGAATCCGGCTGACTATCGGCAAGAATATGAATCTGCGGTTTGCCGGCAATCAGGCGTGAAGAGATTACATGAAAATTCTGTTGAAAATGTTCTAACTCTGTTGTCAACACATCTTTCCGCCATACTTTACCTTGCACATTAGCTATAACTTCTTCGGGCGTACCGGACAGTGCGACTTGCCCTTGATTGATAATCGCCATAGTCGAGCATAATTCACGAACATCTTCGACAATGTGCGTGGAGAGAATGACGACAATCTCTTCGCCCAGCTCTGCCAGAAGATTCAAAAAACGATGTCGCTCGGTCGGGTCAAGTCCAGCTGTCGGCTCATCAACGATAATCAGACGCGGATCTCCCAAGAGTGCGATAGCAATACCCAAGCGTTGTTTCATACCGCCTGAAAAGCCCCCTACACGCTTGTTACGCACCGAGTACAGATTGACGCGCTCGAGCAAATACTTCACAATCTGTTTTCGATCACGCGCCAAGCTAATTCCTTTCAATACTGCAAAATGGTCTAAAATTGACTCGGCAGATAAGGTTGGATACAAGCCAAACTCTTGAGGCAAATAACCTAAATTTTTTCGCAGAACAGCTTTGTTCTCTTCACTGGCAAGTACATTCAAGCCATCAAAAATAATTTCACCTTCATCAGCATCTTGAAGCGTCGCAATCGTACGCATGAGTGAAGATTTACCGGCACCATTCGGACCGAGCAAGCCGAACATGCCACGCGGAATCGTCAGAGAAATCCCCCGTAAGGCATGAACACCATTGGGATATGTTTTAGAGAGATTGGTAATACGAAGCATACGCACCACAAAAAAGAAGAATGTGAAGGAAGAAAGAACTACTATATCAGGGATTGCAACAGACACATGTAATATGTAAAAAAAATGGATCAATCAAACCATATGAAATACACTCACAGCACGGTATTGTGGAAGCCCCCTGTGTGAGACTGTATGATGGCATACATGCTTATATCGTACCAGTATGATTTTTGTTGCATCATCCGATATGTATTTCTTGTTACCATACGGATTTCTTCGCTGTGCATTTCTCTTTCGTGGCTTTTCAAAAGGAATTCTTTCTACCGAAAAAATGTTCAATTCGCCACGAGCGAAATCTCCAAAGAAATCACGAAATTGCGTGTCTCAATCAAACATGTCTTGATCTGATATGCTTACGCAGTGTGCTATTTCCTTTTTTGTTTCATTTATTTTTCTTGCTCCATGCTTTCTTTCCAGTTCTCTGAAATTCACGAAGAAGTTCGCCGTACAGCACGGTCATTTGCCAACGACAAAGTCAAGCCCACAGCTGTGGAGCGCGACAAAACAGGGGAATTCCCACATGAGATTATCAAGGAATTAGGCGAGCTTGGTTTTTTGGGTATGATGGTATCGCCTGAATGGGGCGGCTCCGGTTTTGATGCCGTAAGCTATGTTATTGCAATGGAAGAAATTTCCAAAGTCGATGCGAGTGTTGGTGTCGTTATGTCCGTAAACAATTCGTTGGTATGCTGGGCATTGGAAAAATATGGCACCGATGCACAAAAAGAAAAATATCTGCGTCCGCTTGCAAGTGGTCAAGTCATCGGCGCATTTTGCTTGAGCGAACCCGAAGCCGGCTCTGATGCAACATCACAGCACACTGTTGCCGTACGCGATGGCGATGACTGGTTGATTACCGGCACAAAAAACTGGATTACTAATGGTACCACGTCAACCTACTATCTTGTTCTTGCGCAAACGGATCGCGACAAAGGTTACAAAGGCATTTCATGTTTCATCGTTGAAAAAGGTATGCCGGGCTTTACACAGGGTATCAAAGAGGATAAGCTCGGCATTCGCTCAAGCGATACATGCTCGCTTGGCTTCGATAATGTACGTGTACCGGCAAGTAATATGCTTGGCGAACCCGGTCGTGGTTTTAACATTGCCATGGAAATTTTGAATGGTGGTCGTATCGGTATTGCAGCGCAAGCATTAGGTATTGCACAAGGAGCATTTGAGGCGGCATTAGCATACTCCAAAGAGCGCAAAGCATTTGGTAAACCCATTGCCGAGTTACAAGCAATTCAATTCAAATTGGCAGAAATGTCTGTAAAAATTGAAGCCGCGCGTTTGCTGACACTCAAAGCCGCTACGATGAAAGATAATCATGAACGCTTTGTCCGCGAAGCGGCTGAAGCGAAACTCTTTGCCTCAAAGACTGCCGTAGAAGTTGCTCTCGAAGCAATCCAAGTTCATGGTGGTTATGGCTATGTCCGCGAGTACTTGGTCGAACGCTTTTTACGTGATGCGAAAATCACAGAGATCTACGAAGGCACGAGTGAGATTCAACATATCGTGATTGCTCGCGAGTTGATTCGTGGTTAAGAGTATTCATACACAAAGTATAACTCTGCATCGCCGTGTATGGCACACATCGTATAGATAAAAACAAAGGCGCGTAGGAAAGCTATTCTTACGCGCCCTCTTTATTCCTCATGCCTCGTGAAACCCTTACGAGAACACCCGCA
>DHLT01000203.1:0-7744 GCA_002405405.1 Ignavibacteria bacterium UBA4661
GAAATTGCCGGTGATAAACCCTCGATTGTGTCTACGTCAGGTTTTTCCATGGTTTCCAAAAATTGTCGTGCATATGCCGACAGTGATTCCACATAACGGCGTTGCCCCTCGGCATATAGTGTATCAAAAGCAAGTGAAGATTTGCCTGATCCTGATAAACCGGTAATAACAACTAATTGCTCACGAGGAATTTCAACATTGATATTCTTCAGATTATGCTCGCGTGCACCACGTACAACAATGTGTGTATATTCACCATCAGCCGTCATAAAAGAAGTTGGTAGTGCTGATGAGGGCAGAGTGGGAGTGTGTATGCTTTCAGCGGAATCGTGTGCAGAAAGAGAAGGTGCAGATTGTTTTTTTGCAGAACGAGGCATAAAGAAAAAGGAAAGCGGCAACAGTAAAAACAAACAAATGCGAATAAACGAAACGGCAAGTTACGGCACACCTATAGTGTAAAACAAGAACAGACTTTACATTCTGATTGATGAGAGAATACTATGGTGCAATATGGAAATCCACACACTCTTGCATAACTTTGACGTGAAAACGCTACGGACATTCAGGGTAAAATTCGTAGTTTCGATATGCCTTAGCGAATTATATAAGCAAAACACGCATACCTTTCATTAGTAGGGGATTACCAATAAAAGATGGCACGTGCTTATTACAAGCATAGTACCGCAAATGACATTTTTATTCTCACATTCATCTTGCTTCGACCTTATGAGTACACTTGAGCTTCCTGTTTTGAATGGTACTAATGCTCATGCTCAGCCGCATGAACAGCCCATGGCAACCTACCCCTTTCGCCGTAGAAAATCACGTCAAGTTATGGTAGGGCATATTCCTGTTGGTGGAAATGCACCGATCAGCGTGCAGACCATGACTAAAACAAAAACATCGGATATTGCGGCTACAGTTGAGCAAGTACGCCGCTGCGAAGAAGCCGGTGTGGATATCGTTCGAATTACCATTAATGACAAGTATGCCGCTGATGCTATTGGTGATATTGTCAAACAGGTCAATGTACCCATCGTTGCGGATATTCATTTCAACCATATTTTTGCTCTGAAAGCGATTGAAGCAGGTGTTGCGAAAGTGCGTATTAATCCAGGTAATATCGGCTCACGCGAACGTATCGAACAAGTTCTGAACAAAGCAAAAGAACGGCAGATTCCTATCCGTATTGGTGTAAATTCAGGTTCGCTTGAAAAAGACATTCTTGAAAAATATGGCTATCCAACCCCTGAGGCTTTGTTCGAGAGCGCAATGCGTCATGCAGGTATTGCTGAGGAGTGCGGCTTTGATGATATTGTGATTTCGGTGAAATCAACGGATGTACGCTTGATGATTGAAGCATATCGAATGCTTGCAGAGCGCACAGATTATCCACTCCACTTAGGAGTAACTGAAGCAGGTACGCCCCGCGTCGGTACTATCAAATCGGCAGTTGGTATCGGAACTTTACTTGCTGAGGGCATTGGCGATACTATTCGTGTCTCTCTCACTGACGAGCCGGAAAAAGAAGTGGAGGTTGGTAAAGAAATTCTCCGTTCGCTTGGTTTGGCGCAACGAACTGTAGAAATTATCGCTTGCCCAACTTGCGGACGTTTAGAGGTTGATCTGTTCTCGATTACCAATCAACTTGAAGATGCGGTAAAAGGTATTAAAAAGCCTGTCAAGGTAGCATTGCTTGGCTGTGTGGTCAATGGTCCCGGTGAAGCAAGTGAAGCTGATATCGGTATTGCTGCCGGTAAAGGTGTTGCTATTTTGTATCGCAAAGGTGAAGTTGTGCGTCGTATCAAGGAAGATGAAATTGTCTCTGCTGTGTTAGAAGAAATTCAAGCATTTCAGCCACAAGAAGCAGAATAAGTATAAACAGCGTAAATAAGATAACAGCCGAGTTTGTCATCATTTTTTGTAGAAGGCACTATGGTCATCAATCAGCAAACCATTCAAGATGCAGTATCATTCAGCGGTATAGGATTACATACGGGTAATCTTTCAACTGTAACATTTCATCCTGCTCCGGAAAACTATGGTTACCGCTTTGTGCGGACAGACTTGCCCTCTGCTCCTGAGATTCCTGCACTTGTTGATAATGTTGTTGATATTTCTCGTGGCACAACTATCGCCGTTGGCGACGCAAAAGCACATACCGTAGAGCATGTTCTTGCTGCACTTGTGGGTATGGGTATTGATAATTGTAAAATTGAAATCTCTGCTAATGAGCCGCCCGTAGGTGATGGTAGCGCTTTACCGTTTGTTGAAGTCTTAGAAAAAACAACATTGATTGACCAAAAAGTACCTCGTGACTATTTGGTAATAGATCAAACTATTCACTACAAGAACGAAGCAAAAGGAATTGATATTGTTGCTTTGCCGTTAGCCAATGATTTTCGATTGACGGTTATGGTAGATTACTATAATCCTGCTCTTGGCTCGCAGCATACGGGGCTCTTCGATTTACAACGTGAATTCAAAGATGAGTTCGCGGCGGCACGAACATTTTGTTTTCTCACTGAAGTTGAAATGCTCCACAAGCAAGGACTTATCAAAGGCGGTGGTTTAGATAATGCTGTTGTGATTGTGGATAAAGATATGTCGGATAATGAACTGCGTGATTTAATGCGTTCGCTCGGATTATCAGAGAATGTTACGGTAGGTGAAAGTGGATTCCTCAATAATACGCAGTTGCGCTTTAAAAATGAACCTGCGCGCCATAAGCTACTCGATATGCTTGGTGATTTAGCACTTGTCGGTGTCCCTATGCAGGCACAAATTCTGGCTGCACGCCCGGGTCATGCCAGCAATGTCGAATTCGCTCGCAAGGTACGCAAACTCTACGAGCAGAAGAAAATTATCAAGAAATATCAAACTAAAAAGCAGGACAATATCGTGTTTGATATTAATTCCATTATGAATGTTTTACCACATCGCTATCCGTTCTTATTGGTTGATCGTGTTACAGAATTTGATGTTGAGAATAAGCGCATTTTGGCGTACAAGAATGTAACCATGAATGAGCCATTCTTTCAAGGACATTTTCCCGGCAAACCTATCATGCCTGGTGTACTTATCATCGAAGCGATGGCACAAGCAGGAGGTATGATGCTTCTGAGTGGTGATAAACTTCATGATGCTGACGGTAAGCAAAAACTTGCGTTTTTTATGGGTATCAATAATGCCAAGTTCCGCAAGCCTGTTGTGCCGGGCGACCAATTATTTTTTGATGTTACCATGACACGGCAGCGTATGAACACATGTCAATTAGCTGCAAAAGCGCTTGTACACGGCGAAGTTGTTGCCGAAGCAGAGTTGATGGTTGCCATCGTGGATAAAGACGCTTAAGTAGTTTTTCTGCTCATACATTTTGCATAGAAAATTTATGGCAATACATTCTCACGCACTCGTCTCGCCGAATGCACGCATTGGAGTTAATGTCGTTATCCACCCCTTTGCTGTTGTCGAAGAAGATGTTGTCATTGGCGATGATACGGTGATCCATTCTCATGCCGTCTTATACAATGGTGCGCGCATCGGACGTCATTGCCGAATATTTCCCGGGGCAGTTATTAGTGCTGTGCCGCAAGACTTAAAATTTGATAACGAGTATTCTACCGCAGAAATTGGTGACCGAACAACTATCCGTGAATGTGCAACAGTCAATCGAGGTACATCGGCAACAGGTAAGACAGTTATTGGTAAC
Organism: Ignavibacteria bacterium UBA4661; assembly: GCA_002405405.1. Classification (GTDB taxonomy): domain Bacteria; phylum Bacteroidota; class Ignavibacteria; order Kapaibacteriales; family UBA4661; genus UBA4661. The sequence goes on from DHLT01000203.1 coordinate 3,713, forward strand.
GATGTTCTTTTCATGGCATATTGCCATGCGGCACATGATTGCGTGATTGGTAACAATGTTGTGGTTTCCAATGGTGTGCAGTTGGGCGGACATGTAGAAATTGGTGATTGGGTCGTCTTGGGTGGTATGTCTAAAATTCATCAGTTTTGTGTGGTAGGGAATTACGCAATGGTTGGTGCTGACTCGATGATCGTGAAAGACGTTGCACCATTTACACTGACGGATGGCAATCCCGCAAAGTTATATGGAGTCAATAAGATTGGTGCAAAGCGTCGTGGTTTTTCACCTGAAACGATTGCCGCGCTTGATGAGTTCTATCGTATCGTGTCGCGGAGCGGTATGAATGTATCAGATGCTCTTGCCTTCTACAAGCAGCGTACAGAGATTCTACCTGAAGTACAACAGTGTATTGATTTTATTGAGCGTGCCAAACGTGGCATTTATCGATGATTGTCATGCGTGAAGCTTATATCACATAATTCACTCTCGGTCTTCCATATCATCAGCTTCATCTTCAAGCTCTTCAAGTGCTTCTTGCAATTCATGTGCTGCATGACTATCGCCATTGCGGCGTGCTTGTTGAATACCCTCGCAGTAGATTTTTTTTGCATCACTATCCTGCCCAAGATTGCGATATAAACCTGCCAGCATATAGTAGGTAGGTACATAGTCAGGAATATCTTGACGCAATGCTAAAAACCATTGAAGTGCTTCTGCATGGTTTTGAAGTGCTTGGTATTCAAGAGCAATACCATATCGCGTAAATGCATCGTGAGGTTCTTGTTTGTGCAAAGCAAGCAAGTGCGAAAGGCGTTTTTGATGATCCATAAGACCTCCTAACTACAAAAAATGTTGAGTTGTCGTTATAGTCCTGATAAGTAAGCCGTGCTTTATGAGAGTATAATCAAAACTTACGAATTTTGTAGAACACATGCTCTGTGTGTTGAGAAGATAAAATGCTGCTAAGACGCAGTTTTATATATCATGTTTTTTTGGCAATTATTTTGCAGGGTATTCGTTGTACGTTAATCTTGCGTACATTCGTGCTATCTTGTTTGACAGACATAGAGTTTTCTTTGTTCACATTTTTTCTTGTTTGCGCACGTGCCAGGATTTGACCCCATAGCATTACGACCGGAAGAGCAAATCAGCGGTTTTTCACCGGGTGATTTATCCGATTTATTTGAATTGGAGCGGCTACCTATTTATCCGGGAAAAGAAGCTGAACTTGCTGCACAGCAAGCTGAGCAGGCTATGGCAGAATTAGAGACGGCTTCTGCTATGTCTGAATCAATTGATCGGTCAGAAGCATCTGCTTTGAGTACGGAAAATACTATTGATGCCGATGCTATGCTTGCTGCACAGATGGCTGCATCAATGGCACGATTTCAGGAAGAAGATGATGACTTGACAAATTATCAGCCACCAGCTGATTTATTTGATACACAAGTATCGTCAGACGATCTTGAACCGCTGCCGGAACCGGATTTTGCTCAGATGAATCAGCCTTTGTCGGCAACATTTACAGAACCTGAGCCATTCGTTCCGCCAACTTTGTCGGTACAACCAGAACCTTTTGTACCGCCGATTCTTACTGAGGAAGCGCAAATTGTTGCAGAAGCGTTTCCTTCATTTGCCGAGCCACTGCCGACACCGCTTGTTAGTACTGTTCCTCCGGCATCATCTACACCGGAGCCGACACGCTCCGAGCCTGAAGTGACGATGTCGCAGGTCTCGGTAGTACAAGCCCCAATACCACAAGACACAACGGGTAAACAATTGCCAGCAGAATTAGATCCCTCGGTTGTTGCGCTCATGCAAAGTGAATTGAACCGATCAGAAAAGCGGAAACAGAAAAAAGCAGAAGACCGCATTAAGCAAATTGATGATGAGCCAATTGTGGCAAAGCAGATGCAAGGTGAGGAGCGATTTGTTGATGTTACTGCTGAAATTCACGACCCTCCATTTATCGTACAACGTGATGGCCACCACGAAGATGGTATCTTTGCTCGGCTACGGAAAAATTTTGAAAGAAAAAAAGTACCTGTCGGCTCAGCACATCAATCGTCATCTAAGAATAGCGATTCACTTTTTACGCGCAAGAGAATAATGGTATTAGGAGTGCCTTTGCTCTTATTCATTGTGCTGGGGGTAAGTGCGTATGTATGGTTTGGCGTACTTCATAAACCCTTACCTTTTTTTGCCAAAAACTCGGCAGATAGTACAAAAGTACATGCTAAAAAAGAGGAACACGCTAATGCTCATAGTACTGAAGGAAAGGTAGCGTATGATTCATCGCATGTACCTATGCATTATGATAGTATTGCTCAGCCACATACGGAAGCATTGGCAGATAATATCGGTAGCCATGGTGGAAATGCTGATGTATCGGATAAACATGCTGATGAAGTGACAGGTGGTCATGGTAGCTCTGTGAAAGACAAAGAAAGCCACAGTAATGGTCATGCTGAACAATCGCAAAAAATACATCGAGAAAAAGAGGTCTTGCGTGCATCAGAGGAGCGCGAGCAAATATCTCATTATAGTAAAGCATCTACAGAAAAATTAAAAAAAGTTCGCACTAAATCAGATAGAGTGAGCAAAGCAGATAAAGCAAAAACAGATAAACGCATAGTTGCTTCAAAAAAAGGAGCAGAAAAGCATACTTCCATTACTAAAACTAAAGTGCTAGCAGAAGCAAGCGCATCAAAGCAACAATCAAGTATGGCAAAACCGTCAAGCAGTGGTCTATTTTCTGTACAAGTCTATGCTTCACCTTCCATGGAAGATGCAGAGCAGTGGTTGAATAAGCTTCGTCAGAAAAAAATCAATGGTGGTTTTGTCAGTACACAAGAAGTACGAGGTAAAAAGTGGTATCGTGTACGCTTCGGTTCGTATTCAACTATGCAAGAAGCCGAACAAATGGCTTCTCAGAGTGGTTTTGGTACGGCATGGGTTGTGCGTTTACGCTGATTTCACAGTTCGCAAAGAAGTAATCACATGGAGAATTTGTAATTTTGTAGGGTAATATGGATATGAGACACTCGATTGAGAGCAATACGATGAATATACAAATCCCTTGGAATGGATTGACTGCCCGTAGCTATGGGCTTGCCGTGATGATTACAGGATTTCTCGTGTACCTTTTGACATTTTTCGATGTGAGTGTACACACACGCCCACAAGAGGTGAAAACTATTCCTATTGAGTTGCTTCAGTTCGGTGCAGGAAATGATATTACCAAGCCAAGCGGTGGTAATCTTGCACAAGAAGGTGCGTCGCGGAAAGCACCGCCAACTCCTAATCCGTTGGAAGATGCAAAAGTGTCGGCAACTATGAAAGTAGTCACTCCAACTAAAACAACATACACGTCGGGTGCAAACCCAACCCCTGTTAAAGAGTTTGCTTCAAAAACGTCCACTCGTCAGGAGAATCCACAAGTTGAGGTTGGAGCTACTGATATTGGTAAACTTGACGGCTCAAACAAAGGAAATGGTTTGGGAAATTATGGTTCAGGTAAGGGAAGTGGTGATGGCTATGGCCTACAATTTGGTGGCGGTGGAAATCGAAGTGTCTTATACAAAGAGTTACCTCAATACCCTAGTGGTGTGAATACAAATGTTCAAATTCGCTTGAAATTTATTGTACAACCCAACGGGGCGGTCGGTAGGATTATTGCTATGCAACGAGGAGAGCCTGCCCTGGAGCGCGCTGCGACTGCCGCTTTGAGTAAGTGGAAGTTTAATCCCATCAATAAAGATGAAGCAATGGAAGGTTATATTACTTTTACATTTAAAGTTCACTAAATAGAATATGAGTCGGTCCGAGGAATGCAGCTGTACCTTTGGTTTTAAGAAAAAGAAAAACAGCCCATGATGAGACATCATGGGCTGCTTTTTTGTGGGCGATCGACGGGGCTTGAACCCGCGACATTCAGAGCCACAATCTGCCGCTCTACCAACTGAGCTACGCACGCTTATCCACCGAAGCCTTGGCGGAGGTGGACTCTCATCCAACCAAAGCCGACTTCTT
>DHLT01000203.1:7975-8183 GCA_002405405.1 Ignavibacteria bacterium UBA4661
TCCCTTGCACAGTATCGACAAATCAACTACTTTTGTTTTGTACCTAGTTCTTGTGATTATTCTTTTGGGAGTATAGCGTCATGTCTTCCATTATCCCCGAAGTGGAACGCAGACTTTCAACGCTCGAAGCATTTCGGCGTGTGGATACCGCTGTTTCCTCTGCGCGTGCTGCTGCTGAAGAAGAGGCAAAACGAAAAGAGGAAGAAGG
>DHLT01000203.1:8338-11817 GCA_002405405.1 Ignavibacteria bacterium UBA4661
AAAGAGGAAGAAGAGCGTCGTATTGGATCAACCCAACTAAACGAAAACAGTCGTTCGGACGGGCGCATAAATAATACTTTTAGTCGAGTGTCTAATATTTCGACGGGTGGTGAACAGCGGTCATCATTGTCTTCGGGGTCATCAGGCGTATTGACACCTTTATCCTCTTCATCCTCAACTAATAATCGTACTACGAATAATCGTATTTCCACCATTGGGCGTACTGCTCTTACCACGGCAAGTTCCCGTGTAGGCACAATTTCTCCGAATGAATCCTCTGCTACTGTTGCGCGCTCTCCACTACAGTCCTCATCTTTGAATATATCACGTATTCCATCCCTTCTGGAAGCCCAGCGTACGGCACAGAATCAGTTATCGTCAAGGCAACCACTGAGCGTGCTCGTCTAAATTTTTCACTGATTTCACAAATATGTATAAGTCGTGATTTGCTCGCGCGATTATTTGTGTAGTTTTTATCGCAGGCATTGACTTTTGCGAGTATTTGCTCTATATTCCAATATGTTTGGACCACCTAAGTTAGATGTACTTATGTACCCATATGGTGTTTTGTATTATTATACTGTAATGTTATGCTTCCCAATACTGACGAACCTCCATCTGTGCGAACACAGACTACTCATGCTGAATTTCGTCTTCAGGGTATTCCTGCCGCCCCGGGAATTGTCATAGGACGTGCCGGTCTTTTACGATTTGAAGCATCGCAACGCCACGATGAAACACGTACATGCGATCCTGTCAGTGAGCGTGAACGATTTAACACTGCTCATCAATCATGCATAGCAGAACTTCAAACCGTGTTTGAGTTGACTCAGCAAAATTCTCCTACTGCCGCACCAATCATTGAAGCACAACTTCTCATGATGCAAGCCCCCTCGATCGCAACTGAAACACATGAGTACATCAATGAAGGAATGTCAGCGTAACAAGCTGTCAGTGCTGTGTTTGAGCGTAATATGCAGTTCCTCAAATCTGCTCGTGATAGTGTTTTACGCGAGCGAGCAATTGACTTAGAGCATCTTCGTCGTCGAGTGGTAGATTATTTGCATCAACGGAAATATTCATCTGATATTGCAACAGGGCGTGTCGTGGTTGCTTCTGCGCTTATGCCGAGTGAAGTGATTTTATTTCGTGAAGCAGAAATGCAGGGATTTATTACCGAGATTAGCGGTATTGCTTCTCATGCAGCAATTCTTGCCCGTTCGATGAATATTCCTGCCGTTATTGGTTTGCGCGATGCAAGTAAAATTATTCCGCATGATGTTCCAATTATCATTGATGGTTATGCAGGACGTGTCATTATATATCCTGGCGAAGCAACTCTGCGTAAATATGAAGCACGTAAAAATGATCTTGATCTGAAACAAAAACGTCTGGGAAAGTATGCAAAACTTTCAGCAGAAACCCGTGATCATCATGCGATTAAACTCTATGCAAATCTCGATACACCCGATGAAATAGATGAGGCGAAAGCAAGCGGTATGGAAGGTGTTGGCTTAGTTCGCACCGAACATCTGATTCTGAAGTTAAACTATATCCCATCCGAAGTCGAGCAGACTGCGTGGTACACCTCACTTGCTGAACGTGCATTCCCTTTGCCTGTCACTTTGCGTGCTTTTGATATTGGTAGTGACAAATCATTTGATGCTATGCCAACAGAAGCTAATCCCGCTTTAGGTATGCGAGGCGTACGCTATTTGCTTACGCATCGCACAGTCATGGAAGCGCAGTTCCGTGCCGTTTTACGTGCATCACGTCATGGCAATATTCGCCTGCTTTTGCCGATGATTTCGGGCGTAAAGGAGTTTAGTGTTTTATTAGAGATATTAGAACAATGTAAAGAAACATTGCGCAAAGAGAATATTGAATTTGATGAGCATATAGAAGTGGGGGCAATGATCGAGACACCTTCGTCGGCACTTATGGCGGATGAGCTTGCTAAGCGGGCACACTTTTTTAGTATTGGCTCAAATGATTTAACGCAATATGTGATGGCCGCCGATCGAACAAATGAGCATGTTGTATCATATTTTGATCCATTTCACCCCGCTGTGCTTCGACTTATCCGTATGGTAGTGCAGTCTGCGCGAGCAAGCGATATTAGCGTTTCTGTATGCGGCGAATTTGCAGGGCATCCAATTGCTACGGAATTGCTCATTGGTATGGGAATAACTGAACTCAGTGTCGTACCATCGCTTTTGTTAGAAGTAAAAAAGCGCATTCGCAAAATGAGCTTTGCGGATGCAGAGAACCTTGCTTCAACTGTGCTTTCGATGTATAGTGGTACGGATGTAAGAGATTATCTGAATCGTGTAAAAAACACCTGACGTGATTACTCGTAAGTACGAGCACGGCTTTTTCGCATGAGTTCTTTCATAGAGTAGATGTCTTCGATGTTACGGCAAATGTCTTCAACGCGTTCTATGGTATAGCGACGGAGTTGCTGGGTTGTAGCCGTACGAATACTAAGCATGACATCAGGATCAAACTCGATTGTCCGAGATACTAAAGCAACATTATTATCGATATGTACAAGTAAAATTGTTACTGTGTTCAGCGAGCTTTTGAGAAAAGCACGTTGCTGATCGGGAGGCTCAGTTAACATATTTAGTGGGCAGTCAAATACCCAATCATCTTGTAACTCTACGACACAATAGGGCACTTCTTTTTCAATATAGACACCTACCCTGATTGGGAGTTCCCAATAAGAGAGTTCATTCTTTTTCGGTGCCTTGATGTAGTATACAATAAACAGTTCACCTTTATAAATTGTTGCCCTCCATTCATCTCGATCTTTTTGACGACTGCGAACAGGAAATTGTTCTCCAACTGTGAACATAGTTTTTTTGTTTATTCAAAAATCAAGAAATTAAGATAGAAATTACCAATGGGGGCACATAGGGGCTTAGCCCCATGCAAAATACTCTTGCTTATGAGGACTTTTTAACGATTGCGATTGCAAGTTCATCTAGTTGTTTTTGTGCAACATCAGACGGGCAATTATCCATGAGTGATGTACCGCTTGCTGTTTTGGGAAAGGCAATAACATCACGGATATTGGTTGTACCACTCAAGAGCATAACAACGCGGTCTAAGCCAATAGCAATTCCACCGTGTGGCGGGGCTCCATATTTAAGTGCGTCCAAAAGGAATCCAAACTTACTTTGCGCTTCTTCAGCACCAATACCGAGCAGCTCAAACATCCGTTGTTGTACAGGGTTTTGATGAATACGAATAGAGCCTCCAGCAGCTTCATAACCATTAATCACCAAATCGTGGGCAACTGCTCGTGCTTGCTCAGGTGCGGTATGAAGAAGAGGAATATCTTCATTCATTGGTGAAGTAAATGGATGATGTCGAGCAATATAGCGACCATCTTCTTCGGAGTATTCCAGTAGCGGGAAATCCAATACCCAATGGAATGAGTAAGTATCTTTGACTTTTTCTATAATACCTTGTCG
>DHLT01000203.1:11915-15613 GCA_002405405.1 Ignavibacteria bacterium UBA4661
GGAATGAGTAAGTATCTTAGACTTTTTCAATAATACCTTGTCGTTTTGCAATATCAAGACGCAAAGCCCCAAGAACAGTGTAGCAGCGTTCTGCATCATCTGCTGCAAAAAGTAACAAATCCCCTATTTGTGCCGATGTTGCTTCTTTGATTGATTGGATCTGCTTTTCAGTTAAAAATTTTGCTATAGGTGAATTCACACCTTCGTCAGTGAATTTCATCCATGCCAGTCCTTTGGCGCCGTATTTCTTTGCTAATTCTGTTAACTCTTCAATCTGTTTGCGTGAGTAATGCGCACACTGCTCAGCTTTAAGAACCGCCACAGTACCGTATTTGTTCTTCGAAATTGCGTCTGAAAAAACAGCAAAATCACTCTCACGGACAATATCGGTAATGGTTATGAGGTGCATGTCGAAACGGATATCGGGTTTATCGCTTCCGTATTTTGTAAGAGCTTCGTGAAAGCTCATCCGTCTGAAATGCAAAGTAATATCAATATCCAATACGGATTTCCAGAGTGTGGCAAAATACCCTTCAATCAGACTCAATACATCATCTTGTGTTACAAATGACATTTCAATATCGATCTGTGTGAACTCCGGCTGGCGATCAGCACGTAAATCTTCGTCGCGAAAACATTTGACAATTTGCATATATCGATCAAAGCCAGATACCATGAGCAATTGCTTGAAGAGTTGTGGCGACTGAGGAAGAGCATAGAATTTCCCTTTATTAAGTCGACTTGGTACAAGGAAGTCGCGCGCACCTTCAGGTGTTGATTTGGTCAGGATAGGTGTCTCTACTTCCAAGAAACCATGCTTCGCAAAGTATTCGTGCGTAACTTGATAAGTTTGATTTCGTGTCAAGAAATATTTTTGGAGTGACAGTCGCCGTAAATCCAAGTATCGATACTGCAAACGCAGATCCTCCGATGTTTTGGTCTCATCGACAATTTCAAAAGGTGGTATCTCTGCTTTATTGATAATCTGCAAATCTTCGCAAACGATTTCAATCATTCCAGTCGCAAGGGTAGGATTAGGACTTTCGCGCAAACGTACGATACCTTTGAGTGCAACAACATATTCAGCATGCAGTTCACGTGCACGCTCTGTTACATCCGTATTCTGCTCAGGTATGACTACCGCTTGTGTGATACCGAAACGATCGCGAATATCGATGAACATTAAGCCGCCTAAGTCGCGCGCACGTGCTACCCAACCATTGAGTACGACATGCTGTCCCACATGTTCGGGACGTAATTCACCACAGGTAACAGTTCGTTTCCAGAAGCTCATAAAGATTATCTCACAGGGTAAAATGACAAAAGATTCTTTTTCGCGTTTATAATCTGATCACCAAACGAGGTGTTTTACTTAGTCGTATCGCTTTTCTTGGTTGTTGTTTTCTTGGTTACTGCGTTTTTTATCGCAACAGTTTTCGGAACCGATTTTTTTGCCGCAGTTTTTTTTGCAGTTAGCTTTTTCTCGACTGCTGTTGTTGTCAATGTTGTTGTTGCTGTTTTCTTCTCAGTTGATGATTTTTTTGTCGCAGTTTTTTTCACTGCCGATTTTTTTACTGCCGATTTTTTTACTGCTGATTTCTTTGTTGAGGATTGTTTTTCTACTTTCTGAGCGTCATCTTCTTCACGGAGAAGCTCGAGGAGTGTTGCACCTTGTAGATGTTCAGTTTGTTCTTCACGAGCGCTATACTCTTCTTTAAGAACAAGCGAACCACTATCTTGTACGGCATATTGATCATAAGTTGTCCACATTTTCTCGAGTTTATAGAATGTTGGTGCCTGCTCGACAAAAATGTGAACAACAACATCAAAGTAATCAAGAAGAATCCACTCCGCTTGTTGTTCACCTTCTGTTTTGGGGCGGCGAATACCTTCGTGTAGTGTTGCACGAGTAATGCCCTGCGCAATGGCACGCGCTTGTACATCAGAAAATGCCGAACATACGACGAAATAATCTGCGGGGGCAGAACCGTCACGGTGAAGATCAATAACAACAATGTTGTCTGCTTTTTTGTCTTGCGCCGCGGCAATACATATTTTCAGAAGTGCGAGGGTTTCTTTCATTCTTTAAAAAAACTAATGAGTAAAATTGGCTATCAAAGTTGACGAAATTTGAAAAAACTAAATTCTATACTATGAAATTGAAAGGCATTTCATCGAAATGCTCGCAATTGCAAATAATCTTTGCCGAGGACAACAGTGCAGCGGACATATAAACTTGAGTCAACAACACGTGTGCAAAGTGAATCGGCAATACCTAAGGCACGCGCCACAGCACGAGTAGAAATGGAATCGTTGACGCGATCAATTACGAAAGATTTCTCAACATCAAAAGATTTGTAATTATCAATTTCTACAACGTCAAAACCTGCTGAACGAAGGTAATCCATCGTTGTTCTGGCTATACCCGATATGCCACTACCGTTCGCAATGTTGAGTTGTATCTGATCACCTTCTTTCACCAAATCATCCGAACGATGAATGGTAGCATCAAGTTCCGGGGTTGCTGATAAGCGGATCAGAACAATACAGAGAACAAGCGCGACGCATACGCCACCAAACAAAAAGCGGAGGCGGTAAGGATTGCTCTGTATATGTGCCGATTGCTGCTCTTGCATGACACTTGGAGATTAAATATCCAAGTTTTTGACATACTGAGCATTGCGTTCGATAAACTCACGGCGGGGCTCAACGGCATCACCCATTAGTGTTTCAAATACTTTTGCAGCCGCCGCGGCATTTTCAATCGTTACTTGCAAGAGTGTACGTGTTTCAGGGTTCATGGTGGTACTCCACAACTGCTCGGGGTTCATTTCACCAAGACCTTTGAAACGAGAAATCACGATACCATCTTTAGTGGTTGCTTGCTCTTCGGTAACTTCCACCTCATCATCTTTTTCTACTTTTTTGGTACCCATTTCCTTACGAATGCGCGCGATAACCTCATCACGCTCAGCATCGTTGTAGGCATAATATTCTTTTTTGCCCTTTTTGAGTTTGTAGAGTGGCGGTTGAGCAATATATACCTTTCCATCTTCGATAAGTTGGTGCATATAATTAAAGAACAATGTCAAGAGCAAGGTACGAATGTGCGAGCCATCAACATCGGCATCAGCCATAAGGATAACCTTTCCGTAGCGTGCTTTAGAAGAGTCAAAGTCATCACCAAAACCAACGCCAAGCGCAGTAAAGATGCACCGTACTTCTTCGTTCTCAAGAATTTTATTTAACCGTGCTTTCTGAACGTTCAAAATCTTACCTTTTAGTGGTAAAATAGCTTGAAATCTACGGTCACGCCCTTGTTTCGCTGATCCGCCTGCTGAATCACCCTCAACAAGATAGATTTCGCAATCTTCGGGTGTGCTGATCGAACAATCCGCCAATTTGCCGGGTAGAGATCCGATATCTAAAGCATTCTTTCTCCGAACCAACTCACGAGATTTTCTTGCTGCAATGCGTGCTTCTGCAGCAAGAATCGCTTTTTCAATAATACGTTTCGCAACGGTTGGATTTGCATCCAAAAATTCACCGAGTTGGTCATTAACAATCCCACGCACGATTCCATCAACTTCACCATTGCCGAGTTTGGTTTTCGTTTGACCTTCGAAAAGAGGCTCAGAGACTTTTACGGTGATGACAGCGGTTAATCCTTCACGAAAATCATCGCCGGTCAGCGAGAG
>DHLT01000203.1:15859-19073 GCA_002405405.1 Ignavibacteria bacterium UBA4661
CACCCTCGACTGTATTAATATTATTGACATAAGATAGGACGGTTTCGTTGTACGAATTGTTGTAATTAAAGCACAAATCGACAACAGTGTCAATGCCCATTTCCGATGTGTGCGTACCACTTAAGCTGATTGGCTTATGGAGAGCGACTTTGCCTTCATCGACATATTTTACGAAGTCTTCAAGACCCTTAGTATAATGGAACTCAATATTGGTACCATCGCGCTCATCAAGAAGAATGATCGTAATATTGGGGTTCAAGAATGCCAGCTCACGCAAACGGTCGCTAACGCGTTCAGGTTTAAATTCTACTGTTTTGAAAATAGTAGCATCAGGATAAAAGCGTACCAAGGTTCCGGTTTGCTTACCGGATTTGCCGATGGAAGCCACATCTGCTTTAGGTGTGCCGCATTCGTATTCCTGCATATACACATTCCCGTCGCGCATAACTTCGACTCGCGTCAGCGATGAAAGTGCATTCACACAAGAAACGCCAACTCCATGCAATCCACCGGATACTTTATATGTGTTTTTATCAAATTTACCACCGGCATGAAGTGTACACATGACGACTTCCAGCGTTGAAATTTTCTTAACAGGATGAGGTCCAACCGGAATGCCACGACCATCATCGCGCACAGAGCATGAGCCATCGGCATGGAGCGTAACAGTAATGTTTTTGCAATATCCTGCAAGTGCTTCGTCGATCGAATTATCAACAACTTCATTGATTAAGTGATGTAAACCGCGCTCGCCAACATCACCGATATACATTGCAGGGCGTTTTCGTACTGCTTCCAAGCCTTCAAGGACTTTAATATTGCCCTCATCATAGCCACCATTAGCTGACGATTGTTGAGAGCCATGACCGTTGCTTACGACCGGAGTTTCGATTGCGAGAAGTTCTTCTGTTGCCATGTAGAAATTAAAAGAGAAAATGAGAAGAAAGTAGTATGCTAGTACAAGTGTAGATGCTATCGGAAAACAATATCGTGAATGCTGTGACTACCTATGCGTTGATTTAATTTTTCGAGTAACTCGCCCTTTCGTAATTGGAGTTCTGTACGCCAAATTGCGCGCTGTACTTCTATCACGAGTACGCCATGATCACAAGACATCGCGCGTGTCGATCGAGCAGCGGCATTACCGACAACTTCTGCCCAAAGTTCTAGTGCAGAATTTTCCTGAATATGCTTATCCAAACCGCGATCTTTTAAGAGTCCTGCGATAAGAGAACCAATCGGTAATGCTGAGTCATTGTGCATATTGTTCTGAACAATAAAAGCAATATTTACAGGAATACTATGTTGCTTGCCGTACACGACCGCGCTCAACATAAAAAAGAGCATGAGTATGTGCTATTGAGCCAATGTGATTGCGATACAAGTCTTCTGTTGTTGTCGTTATAAATGTTTGAGCGTCAGATGGAATCAGATTCAAAACATTTGCTGTACGGCGGTCATCCAACTCACTAAAAATATCGTCGAGTAGCACAATGGGCGTTTCGTTACGACTATCGTGTAAATACGTAAACTCTGCAAGCTTGAGAGCGATAAGTAATGACTTGTGTTGACCTTGTGAAGCGCATTCTCGAGCGACACCACCGCCAATCATGATAAGCACATCATCTTTTTGTGGACCAAGTACTGTAGTGCCGCGCCGTAACTCTTCGTTGCGTACTACAGCAAAAGCACGTTTATACTGATCTTGAACGTCGCTAACCAACGGTACAGTATTCTGTATGTTCTTGATTGAGTCAGGAGCATAGGAAAGTATGACATCATCTTCACCGCCAGAAACTTTTTCATAATGCGTTCTGACACGCCCTGAAAATTCCAGAAGAAATTGTGCTCGCTTTAGCACAATTTCTGTAGCCGTAGAAATAAGTGCATCAGTCCACACGTCAAGTTGCGTCGCATCCCAATGACCGGTTTGCTTCGCAGTGTGCAGTAGGGCATTCCGTTGCTTCAAAATGCGTTTAAGTGTGAGAACATCTTCCATATAGGAAGTACTCGCTTGTGAAAGAACAGTATCAATAAATGTTCGTCGTTCTTGGGGCGCACCTGCTGTAATAGATTTAAAGTCAGGAGACAAGACAACCATAGGAACCTGTCCGATGACTTCATACGGCGAGAGTGATGTTCCGGTAGACGAGGTAATTTTTTTACGTCCTTCACGGGGAATACCAACACTAATCTTGTATGGTATGCTAAGATCACTTTCGGCAATCATGCTTGCTGAGCAAAAAGCAGAAGAAAAACCGATCAGCGACTTATCATCGCATGGAACAAATGTTTTTGTGTGGCAACACAAAGAGACTGCTTCGAGAATTGAGGTCTTACCATGCCCGTTACGACCGACAAAAACATTAATCCCAGCTTCTGTTTGAATAACCGTTTCTGCATGATTGCGAATGCAGTTCATCGTTACTGTTTGAATACGCATAAACTTTTAGCACTACACCCTTGACATTATGCAAAAGCGCATAACCCATCTTACAGGCGAACCGGCATGACAAGCATGAGTACATTATCTTTTGTTGCACCTTCCTCGATTGGTTTAATCAATGCTGCACGAGTAGGCGAGGAAAAGCTAATGACAGCATTATCATTAAGATTATCCAAATGGCTGATTGCTTCCTCGATATAACGGTAGTTAAAGCCAATTTCAAAACGATCACCGCTGTATTCACATGGAACATGCTCTTGTGCTTTTTGTCCGGTGTCCGCATCTTCAGCGGTCATCATCCATTTGTTGGTATCTAGAACAAACCGTATCTGCTTCGAGGTTGAATTCGAGAAAAGTGATACACGTTTTACAGAAGCAATAATATCAGCAGGGCGGAATGTTACAACCTTGTCATTATTGTCAGGAATGACATTCTCATACGCAGGGAATTTTTCGTCAATTAAGCGTGTGATTACTGTCAGATTTTCTGCTAAAAACTCCGCGTGAGTTTTTGTAATACGTGCTTTGACATCGTGGGCAACTTTACGCAGGAGTTCAATGGCACGTACGGGGATAATCGCATCAGTCGGATTATCGGGCATTTTTGTTGAACCATTCGGCTGAACCATAATGCGTACCAAACGATAGCCATCAGTCGAGACAGCGTTCAGATTTTTATCGCGGAATTGAAAAAGAACACCGGTCATGGCAGGACGGTACTCATCTTTCGAAACAGCAAAAGTTACTTTCTCGGCAATTGTTGTCATT
>DHLT01000132.1:0-2800 GCA_002405405.1 Ignavibacteria bacterium UBA4661
AAATCCAAAAGACCTGCTCATTGGTAAATGAGTGTAAGCAGACACACTCTGCTTCCACTAAATCGGGTGAAGATCAAATAGAAACCATCAAAGAATACCGCAAAGCCGTCATAACGGATGTCGTAACGGGCAAACGAAGTTTTGCGCACGTACATAGGAGGTAAGTATGGAAATACCCAAGAATGATTATCATGACCTTGTAAGTCTCATTAGCAATCGCTACGAGCAAGGGCAAAAGCTAGCTGTGCAGACAGTCAATACGGCAATGGTAGAAACTTATTGGCAGATTGGGCAGTACATCGTGGAATTCGAGCAAGGTGGTAAGACAAAAGCCGGGTATGGCAAAGGACTGTTAGAAAACTTATCGAACGATTTGAGTATGCTGTATGGCAAGGGGTTTAGCCTCAGCAATGTTAAGCGTATGCGGCAGTTTTATGTGGTTTATCCAAATGGTGCGACACTGTCGCACCATTTAAACTGGTCTATGATTGTGGAACTATTAAAGATAGACGACCCCTTAGAGCGTTCTTTCTACGAAAAGCAAAGCATCAGAGAGAAATGGAGTGTACGGGAGTTGGTTCGCCAAAAATCATCATCACTATTCTTGCGTTTGGCAGTCTCAAAAGATAAGGACGGCATTATGAAATTAGCAAAAGAAGGGCAAAGAATAGAAACGCCAGCCGACATTATACGAGAACCATATGTACTGGAATTTCTCAAAATACCGGAACCGTACCACCTCAGCGAGACGGAATTAGAAGCAAGGTTGATAGACCGATTGCAAGCGTTTTTATTAGAACTCGGCAAGGGCTTTGCTTTTATTGGTAGGCAATACCGCATCACACTGGGCAATACGCATTACTATGTGGACTTGGTGTTCTATCACCGTATTTTGAAATGCTTTGTGCTGATTGACTTGAAAAAAGAGGCGGCAGGCTACGAAGCAGTTGGACAGATGAATATGTATTTGGGCTATTTTGAAAACGAAGAAAACACCGAAGGCGATAACCCGCCAATTGGAATTGTGCTGGCAAAAGAAAGAGATGATGTACTCGTCCAATACGCCATGCACAATGTGTCTTCGCAGTTGTTTGTAAGCAAATACCAGTTGTATTTGCCCAACCGCGAGGAGTTACAGGCATTGATTGAAAAGCAGTTGCAAAACGATAATCAGGAGTAAGCATGCAATTTAACGATACATCTGAATGAGGTTTTCACACTGATCTTCTCCCGCAAAAGTGGAAGTGGAAAATGAGAAAGAAAGGGCAGTTGGGGGGGATCCGATGAAATCAATCTTGCCCTCCCTTTATTGAAAAGGGAGAGCAAGAACAGAGTGGACGAGGGCGACAAATGCACTTTTGTCTACATTGAGAGCAAATACGGGTTTGTGCCCATATTTTTCGTACCGAACATGGAATGTGTCTTGGTCGGTGTATTCGACAATGAAAGAAATCCAAAAGACCTGCTCATTGGCAAATGAGTGTAAGCAGACACATGTTGCATCGAAAGGTTCATATCCAATATGCTGACAATGAAAGTGGCTTTCAATCACAGAGAGGACTTTCCGGTGCTGGTCATTAGTTTTCAGTGTTGTGCTTTCCATTGTCTGTGCCTGTGATCAAATGAAAGAGTTGCAATGAACGCAGTTCTTCTTGCAATGCTTTGAAATCAACCTTTGCGGCAAGTGCCCCTTTGTCGGTAATGACCAAGCAAACCGTATGTTTATCGGCAAGAGCAGACAGAGCGGTGCGAATTTTGTTCCGCGCTGTTTCCGGGTCGTCATGCATCATACAAGCACCTCCATGCCCTGACGGTGAAAAGTATTATTGAGAGCGAGGTGTTCCATGATGTCGCACCAAAAATCATGGGCGAGAGATTGAATCCGTTGAATGGTGTGATCATTGCGCATGATAGGAATGGAGCGGAATGTATCCATTTCACAAACGGCAATAAAACCGACTTCTAAGCCAAGCACACCGAGATACCACTGGAGTTGCAATTCAGCCATCGCGCGTTTTTGCGGACTGAAATAGCGAGAGTATTTGCACTCCAAGACACCTACGGGCAATTTGTCAGCATCGAGGAGAATACGGTCGGGCGTAGCGAAGAAATGCGGGTGTTCTGTGCTATAATAGGTAGCATTGGGATTGACGATGGCATAAGGAAATGTTTCAGCGAAGCGATCAGCGATAACCGATTCCATGTCGCGTCCTTTCTGCATAGCTTCGGTCTGCTCCAATGTGATGCTGTGCGTAATACGATGAAAAAGCTGGTCGCGTGTCTGCCAAGGATTAATCCCTGCAATGGTTGGAATATCGCTTCCGCCGATGCCCTGACTGCGGAGAGCAAGCCAAGAAGAATGGTCGGTATTGAGGAAGCAAAGTGTTCCTGCGATGTATGGAGCATTGGTATGTGTTGGAGTTGTGAGTGTTGGGGCGGAGAGCGTTGAAGGAGTAAGCATAGTTTTGTATATTAGAGTATGATTTTTTGATATGGTAAAAAGTCATGAATGAAGTGCGCTCCCAATGTCCGTTGGGAGCGCATTTTTTTAGCCGAGTGCGAGTTCTGCCAAGCGGGAAGGCAGAATGGTAGATTGTGCGAAGTGTTGGAGTTCGGCAACACGTTTTTTGTCATTGGGTTTTGCCGAAAAACTGACGACATAGTAATCGCCATTTTTGCCGGTACGTTTATCCATAGTTGCCGTAATGATGAGCGAACCGATGGGCTTTTTTTCGATAGTGCATTTTGTCCATAGTTCGACGAAGTTGTCGATGGATGCACCTTTGAGGAGCATCAGCCG
>DHLT01000132.1:2937-4069 GCA_002405405.1 Ignavibacteria bacterium UBA4661
TGCACCTTTGAGGAGCATCAGCCCGAGAACATTATCGGAATCCACGAAGACCACTTCGAGCCAGCTTTGGAATGGATATGAGAAGAGTTCGCCCTCGAACTGTCGGTACGCCAAAATTTCCAACTGCAATGATTTTCCCTTAAAATCACTGTCACCGATTTTGAAGACACCTGCTTTGCAATCGTCTCTGTACTGCCGTGCATGACCAGTTACATAGATGATGCCTTGTTGCTCCGGCATATCGAAAGCAGATGTACCTGCGGAGTAGGCGAGTATTTCGCCGGTGTGCTGATTGACCGCAAGAGCGGATTCGTTGTTTGTTTCCATAGAAACACCTCGTAAGAACATGAAAAAAGAAAAGGCAGAGCGGTTCACTCTGGAACGACCATGAGGAGTGCGCCCTGCCATGAGAATATCACATAGGTATGTAACGCACCCCAATGCCGTCTCGATGCCATGCGTAGAGGCGGTCTATACGGTTATCGGGGGATTCTTGATGTTTGAATTCGGGTAAATCTTGTGCATTTATATGCGCCCAAATTTCGGGAGCATACGCTGTATAATGCACATCAGCAATTGGCAGGATATTACCCTCCGTATCGCCAATGCACTCGATGCAAATTTCTTCGAGTAAGCGGTCATAACTGTATTCGATGAAGGTATCGTCCTGTGCATACAGTTCAGACCAAAAAAAACGTTCGCTCATATCACACGTCCATGTTTAAGAATGAGGTATGCAAGCATGAGCATGTTCGCATCAATACGATCATGTTCGACCTCCAAGCGAAGGAAGTCAATGCACTGTGATTTGTGTGCATCGTGGTAAAACCAATCGCGCTCATTTTGCTCGATGTCGGATTGGGTGAGTTCTGTGAGTTCCATATGGGTACTCCTTTGTGATATGGTAAAAAATGCCTACACGGAGTGAATGAAGTTCCGTGTAGGCGTGTGAAAACATTAGTCAGCGTGTTCGATGTCTGCGTATTGAATGTCGGACTCCAAATGAAGCAGAAGTGTATCGATGTCGGACGAACCCGACAGCCGATAGGACGCTGTAACTATGGTATCAATTGCTTGAAACAGTTCATCATAGGTTCTGCCCTTGAAAGCTTTTTTGTCGTCTAACACATCA
>DHLT01000140.1:0-5572 GCA_002405405.1 Ignavibacteria bacterium UBA4661
TCCGGTATTGCGGAGGTAATTCCGGAGGGCTATAAGTAATTTTATTAAATTGCTGAACAAATACGCGTATGCCACAACTGTCCGCGACATACGGGCGAAAAATCGCCAACTGCCGACCATATTTTTCGCATATTTGAAGTTCATCATCAAAGTAGGCATTTCTTACGCCCTTATATAGCAGATATCGTTTGCTTTCGAAAAGTTTTGTATTGCAGAATGTCAAGCATCGTAAGTCTAGAAACGTAAGAAGTAACGAGATAAACATGCAGTGAAGCGAGTTGGTGATGCAAACAATTATTGATTTTTCTTCGATTATCCTTGAGCGTTTATGATTACACACTATGGCTATGATAATTTTTCGGTACTTGTTTTTGCGGGATGTCTTGCTATTGCAGGAGGTGCATTTGTTAGTATTCCGGCATTACCGATCATTCTATATGCTCTTGGTAGCATCATTATCGCATTTGCTTTGTGGTTTTTCCGTGATCCTGCACGTCATGTGCCACCTGAAGCAAAAGATGATGCAATTCTTGTTAGTCCTTCCGATGGTAAAGTTATGGAGATTGTTGAGATCGACGAGCCACGGCTCATTGGCGGCAAAGCGAAACAAATTAGTATATTTCTTTCCCCACTTGATGTGCACGTGAATCGTATGCCAATGAATGGTACGGTCGTGTTCTCGGAGTATAAGCACGGCGAATATTTGATGGCATTTGATCCAAAATCATCGGAACTAAATGAGCAAACATATGTTGGAATGACAAACTCTCGCGGAGCAATTATCTTCAAGCAAATCACAGGTTTCTTGGCACGACGTATTGTCAATACAGCAGTTGAAGGCAAGACGTATAGTGCAGGTGAACAATTTGGTATGATGAAATTCGGTTCACGTATGGATATTATCGTGCCCGACGGAACAACAATTTTTGTGCAGTCGGGTCAACGAGTACGTGGTGCAGAAACACTCTTAGCACGCCTACCATAAATTGTAGGTAGAACATTCAAAAAGGACTTTCTCCACCGATTGGTGTTCACTTGTACGAGAGAAGGGTACAATATTTTATGCGCAAAATTCGTGTTACACGCTCTGTTATTCCCAATCTACTGACGTTAATGAATCTCTTCTGTGGGTTTATTGCGTTGACGCGCTTATCCGTGAATGATCTGTTTGGCGCGGCAGAATTTGTAGCTATAGCAGCACTTTTTGATGTCCTCGATGGAGCAGTTGCCCGTCTGACGCACGCAACAAGCGATTTAGGGGTTGAATTGGACTCTCTGTGTGATGCCATATCCTTCGGTGTGGTGCCAGCCTTCATGTTATATCAAGTACACTTTAAAACAGTACAAGATTGGGGAATTATTATTGCTGCACTACCTGCATTGGCGGGAGTGTATCGTTTGGCACGATTTAATGTACAACTCACATCTTTTGAAGATAAAAAATACTTTCGCGGTATGCCTATACCCGCAGGTGCACTGGTTATTTTTTCCTATACGCTTTTTTACTTCCATAATCCGTATATCCCAATAGAGTGGCAGGGTATTCTCTTAGGTTGTGTTACAGCAGGTACAGCACTTATGATGGTTAGTACAATTAAATATGATGC
Organism: Ignavibacteria bacterium UBA4661; assembly: GCA_002405405.1. Classification (GTDB taxonomy): domain Bacteria; phylum Bacteroidota; class Ignavibacteria; order Kapaibacteriales; family UBA4661; genus UBA4661. Next base: position 1,608 of record DHLT01000140.1, read on the forward strand.
TTTACCGACACCAACGCCGAATAATATCAAGCAACGACCTGGTATGTTCGCTTTTGGTTTGATTGCCTTCGGTGCAACCATAGCAAGCAAAGGTGTCGCACTTTTTCCGATTATGTTAGGATACATTACAGTTGGTGTCGTGCGCGTTATCATTCTCACTATACAGAATCGCCGTGCCGCTGACGAAGATGAAGATGATAGTGTCGAAGAAGAAGAAGTATCACCTTTTGATTTATAGAATAATAGCCGGATGGCAGTTCGAAGTATATTTGACAATATCTCCGCATTTTTACGTTCACTTATCTATTCCACATGAATACGTATCACGCCTCCATAAAAGTAGCCTTGCGCAAAAATATTCTTGATGTACAAGGTAAAACAGTTGAGCAAGCATTGCATAGTATGGGTATTGAGTCCATTGCTGATGTTCATATTGGTAAATCAGTTGAAATGTCGGTGCAGGCATATTCGCGCGAAGAAGCGCTTGCTTTTGTTGATGATGCTTGTCGAAAACTGATTGCTAATCCAATCATGGAAGATTTCACGATTGATATCGTGCAGGAGAAGTGAGTATGAAGATTGGTGTCATCACATTCCCGGGTTCAAATTGCGACCGAGATGCTCTTGCCGTTGCGCAGTATGTTCCTGATGCTACAGCGTATTCAATTTGGCATAAAGATACAACACTGCCTGCGGGCTTGGATGTCGTGATTGTTCCGGGTGGTTTTTCGTACGGTGATTATCTTCGATGTGGTGCAATCGCTCGATTTGCACCGATTATGAAAGAAGTGATACAATTTGCCAATAATGGTGGACATGTTTTAGGGATTTGTAATGGATTCCAAATTTTGACTGAAGCTGGACTTCTGCCCGGTGTATTACTACGCAATACTTCACTTTCTTTTACTTGCAGAACGACGTATTTACGTGTTGAAAATGCTGACACGGTCTTCACAAAACAGTATCAACATCATGATGTTCTTTCTATTCCGGTAGCACATGGTGAGGGGAATTATTTTGCAGACACAGATACGATTCATGAACTTGAGTTTGAGAATCGGATTGTGTTTCGTTATACACAACCTGACGGTGTAGAATCTGAGAGCGCTAATCCTAATGGCGCGATCAATAATATCGCCGGTATTATCAATAAGCAAGGCAATGTTTTGGGAATGATGCCGCACCCTGAGCGAGCATGTGATCCACTGCTTGGCAGCACAGACGGGTTAGGTATGTTCCTTTCGCTTGCACAGAAATAGTTGTTGTATAGACCATGGCGCAACATGGTACGTAGATACCACCTTCGGTATTTTTACGTTTTTGTAATGCATGATCGAACTCTTCCGAATATGGTTTCTTGATGTTACGCTAACAGATATACTTGATATCCTGTTGGTCACTATTGTCTTGTATGTCATCTTCCGGCTACTTCGCAATACGGTTCTTGAACAAACAGCCGCCGTATTTGTTGCAGTGCTTGCTGTGTATGCGACCACGGAGGCGCTTAATTTGCGTTCGCTCAATAAAATTATTCGTATTGTTCTCGATATTTGGTTCATCGGGCTGATTATTCTTTTTCAACCTGAAGTACGACGAATTCTACTGAACATTGGGCGTCTGCGTATCTTTAATTTTTTCACGCGAGAAAAAGCCGATGATACCCTGCAAGAAGTGATCGAAGCGGTAGAGGATATGTCAAATAAACATATCGGTGCTTTAATGATTTTTGCACCACGTGGGAATACATCAATTTCATTTGAGGCGGGTGTACCGATTAGCGGAGCTGTTACGAAAGAGTTACTTCTTTCCATTTTTAATCCGCGATCTCCTTTGCATGATGGTGCAGTAATTATCCAAAATAACAAAGTCGAAGCGGCTGGAATTACATTGCCTCTCAGCAGTACGGCACGTTCGCATAACAAACGCTTAGGTACACGGCATCGTGCAGCTCTCGGTGTTACAGAGCAGTCAGACGTTATTGCTCTTGTTGTGTCGGAAGAAACAGGTAAGATCTCTATTGCTCAAGAAGGAAAATTCATCGAGTTTGCGTTGTCACCTGAACGTATGGGATCGATGGAAATACTGCTTAATACCCTTGGTGAATTGCTGGATGTACCTCGTGCTCTTAAAAAAGAATCAGAATAATCAGCGATATCCAATACTTCTCAATTTCTTTCTATCCATCATGCGCCGAACAATTCTTCAGGATCAAGCCGCACAATTATGTAAGCAGCTTTTGCATAAAGGTATTCAGGATGAACAGGTGCTTCGTGCCATTGCCACAGTGCCGCGCGAGAAATTTGTGCATCCGACCATGCACCATTTGGCGTACCAAGATTCAGCTTTGCCGATTGCATGCCAGCAAACAATTTCTCAACCCTATACGGTGGCATACATGACACAAGTATTGAATGTTGTTCCTCGTCAAAAAGTTTTAGAAATAGGTACAGGCAGTGGCTATCAAGCGGCAATTCTTGCCAGTTTGGACGCTCAAGTTTTTACAGTCGAACGTCATGAAGAGCTCTTCCAAACAACACAAAAACTTCTCGTGTCTCTTGGCTATGTCGTACATATGCGCTGTGGCGATGGTTCGCTGGGTTGGAAGGAGTATGCTCCGTATCATGGCATTATTGTTACTGCTGCAGCACCGGATGTACCACAAGCATTAGCTGATCAGCTTGCCATCGGGGGTCGTCTGGTGATTCCCATCGGTGATCGCCAACAGCAAAAATTGTATGTGATTACTCGTACATCTGCTGATAACTTTCGTGGGGAAGAACATCATACATTTCGGTTTGTGCCACTGATTGGCGAAGAAGGGTGGGATATCTCTCATGCGCCGACGATTCAGCAAGCCGAGACGCGCTCCGATATTCATGTTCTTGCCGGTCAATCATGAGCGACTTATATCCTTCCGAAGAAACGATCATACCTGTACGCGACGTCAGAGATATTTCACTTGATCGCCATCAACGTGGTCGTACGGCTATCGTCATTGGTGGTCCAACAGCTGTTGGTAAAACCGAAGTTGCTTGTCGATTGTATGAACAGTTAGGAAGCGAGCAGTGCGAGTTGATTTCCGCTGATGCCCGGCAAATTTATCGCTTACTGAATATTGGTACTGGTAAGTTGAGCAAGGAGGAGTTAAAAATCTATCCTCACCACTGCATTGATATAAAAAATCCTGACGAAGAATATAGTGCGGGAGAATTCGGTGATGAGACAGCTGTGATTGTCGAACGCATTCTCACTGATGGAAAAATACCAATTATTGTCGGAGGCTCAGGTCTCTACGTTAGAGCATTGTGTGATGGATTGTTTCTGGAGCAAGATACCGAAGCAAGTGATGCTGTACGGGATGAGTTGCAATTACGCTTGGAGCGTGAGGGTATAGCACCACTCTACCGAGAATTGCAAATGGTAGATTTTACACTTGCGGAAAAATATGTTGATTTGAACCCTCGTCGCGTTATTCGGGCATTAAGTTTTTATTATACACACCATATCCCGCTTTCTGAAGCTCAACAAACACAGAAGACACATCGTTCTTTTTCGGCTATTCATATTGGGTTGTATGTCGAGCGCGCACGCTTATATGATCGCATTAATGCTCGTGTACAAAGTATGTGTGATAACGGACTACACCAAGAAACGGAGTCGATTTTAGCACAAGGCTATGCACCTGACTGTAATGCACTGAATACTGTCGGGTACAAAGAGTGTATGGAGTACATAGCGGGAAATTGCTCTTACCAAGAAGCTATTGCTTTTACACAACAAAGTACGCGCCGTTATGCAAAACGCCAAATGACATGGTTCCGTAAGCAGGCCGGAATTGCATGGCTTGCTACCGAGCCATCTGACACTGCACGAATGTTGACAGAACTAGCGCAATTACTACGGATATAAGTGCTTATACATTGATGGTTTCCCCTACTATAGATTCTCGTTACATACAGCATTAA
>DHLT01000140.1:5735-7604 GCA_002405405.1 Ignavibacteria bacterium UBA4661
TTTGGGTGTTGTTTGGTAATTTTCTTTCCCTTGAAAAGCTTGACACATGACAAGGTCTTGGGGGAAATTGATTTTTGGCATTGATGCATACATTGATGTGCATTTCGCTTCGTTAAATAATCGCTATGGCACGACTTTTTTCTTTTCGTTTATTCTGTGTGGTGTTCACGTGTATTGTCGCTGTTGTCAGTAACAACGGTGTAGCGGGTACAACAGGCAGAACACTTTTCTCCGCTGCAGATTCTGCTCGAGCGATTGCAGTATTTCAACAAAACATTGATAAAATCTTAGATGCTAAAGTCTTGCGTGGAACGAAAATCGGTGTTTCTATCGTATCACTTGAAAACGATAAACCGATGTATATCCGTAATGGTAATCAGCAGTTAACACCTGCATCGACGACGAAACTATTTTCTACATTTGCTGCGTTGCATCGTTTTGGTGCCGAGCATATTGTGCGTACGACTGTTTATGCTGACGGAGCTGTACAAAATGGTATTCTGCGCGGCAATATTTACTTGGTTGGCAATGGAGATGCTCTGCTTACACCGAGCGATATTGAACAACTTGCCTTGCAGGTTGCCGGGCATGGTGTCAAAGAAATTCAAGGTAATATCTACGGTGATGGCAGTGCTTTTGATGCTTTGTCAGAGCGTACGCAGTATAGTGGTGACCGTGAGGCAGTCGAACCTCTTGCGCCGATCTCGGCACTTACCCTTGCTCGTAATTCTATGACCGTAACGGTGAATGGTGGTCAAGGAACAAAACCGATTGTATCGTGCTACCCGATGTCGGGCAGTGTGAGTTTTGTTGTTAATGCTGGGGTTAAAAAGCGTGGCAAGGGTGTGAGTATTCTTCCAAAATTTTTGGGTAGCACGGTGCAGTTCGTTGTTAATGGTTCTATTGGACGTGGCGCATCGATCTCACGCTCATTTGTAGTCCGCAATCCTGAGCTTTTTGCAGCCGGTGTGCTGTACAGTCAGTTGCGCGGTCATGGCATTCGCATTACAGGTTCTGTCGATGAGCGGAAAATGCCAACAGCTGCACGGAATGCTCGTATTGCTGAAATTGGCAGACCATTAGCGGACATAGTTGCTCATGTCAATAAACGGAGTGATAACTTTGTAGCAGAGCATGTCTTAAAAATTGCAGGAAGCAAAATGAATAAATCATCCGTGTCATCAGCAGGTTTTGCAGCAAACAATGCACGCGAGGCAATTAGCTATCTTAATGCTGTGTTGACTTCGTTTGATATTCCCTTTGGAGCATGTTCGATTAATGATGGCTCAGGCTTATCCCGCAGAAATGTTGTTACACCTAATGTGTTGGTACGCTTGCTTTCAGTTGCAGCTCAATCACCTTTTGCATCAGTATTTTCGGCATCCTTGGCATTTGCAGGAATTGATGGTACACTTGAACATAGAATGCGTGGTACTCCGGCAGTAGGTAATATTGCCGCTAAAACCGGTACCCTGCGTAATGTTAGTGCTCTAGCGGGATATGCACGTACTCGCGATGGTGAGCGTATGGCATTCTCGTTGATGTTTAACGGAGCAAATGTTCATGCTTATAAAGCAATCGAAAACCGTATTGCTTCGTTGTTAGCAGATTTCTCGTACCAATCATATTCGGTTGGTGTTGCGTGGCGATAGTGGATAAGAGGGTAGTCGTCTGCAAACGCTGTTGTTCCTTCACAAGTGTCATAGCATGCTTACTTCAATTTCGATGTTGTTATCTCCACAAGAAAAAAAACTGCATTAGATTTGAAATCCAGTAAGGGTATTATATCTTTGCTTCGCATGGCACGAAAGCAATTCAGCGAAGTTGTGCTATGAGGTGCATGTTGATAGTAATGTCATGCGTTTGAGT
>DHLT01000265.1:0-485 GCA_002405405.1 Ignavibacteria bacterium UBA4661
AGGGGATCACCTATAAAGTAAAAAAAGGGTAAAAGGAAATATATTGAGTATAACTACCAATGTTTTTCAATGTTTTGCCGATTGCATTGGGACATTTTGACCTCGCACAAGTGCAGGTACGGTCACACAATGCCCTGCGCAAAATTAGCTCATACAAGCATCGCGCTCCAATACGTAGAAGTACGTAAGTTTCTATGAATGCCTCTTTTGTCGAGATTTGAACATTGTTACTAATAGCTCATTATATCCTGCGTTACCGAATCATAACATAGGACGATATCATCATAACATAGTGGAGTTTGTAATATTGCGTCTCAACAACGTCATTATGTTGCAATCTTCTTTCAGTGTTTTCATGTTCGCTATGCTTGGCAAAACAATTCTTCTTGTTGATGACGAAGACGATATTCTCGATCTCCTGACCTATAATCTGAAAAAAGAAGGTTATGGTGTGGTGATAGCACATAATGGCACAGAGGGGCTGA
>DHLT01000265.1:639-2900 GCA_002405405.1 Ignavibacteria bacterium UBA4661
GTCATGATGCCTGAAATGGACGGTTTCGAAGTATGCCGTGCTCTGAGGAAAAACCCTGCAACTATGCATATTCCGGTTATTTTTCTTACGGCTAAATCCGGCGAAGTTGATGAAATTGTCGGCTTAGAACTTGGTGCTGACGATTATGTGCAAAAGCCTATCAGTCCGCGTCTTTTGCTGACTCGCTTAAAAACTCATATTCGTAGAACAGTTGCTCCTAAGAATGATACTATTGCCGCCCCTGAAGTTCTGACTGTTGAGGGTTTACAAATCAACCGCCAAAACTATACGGTGAAAATTGACAAAGAAGAGCTTTCCTTCCCCAAAAAAGTATTTGAACTCTTAGCATTTCTTGCTTCTAATCGCGGCAAAGTCTTTGAACGCGATATGTTGCTCCGCAGAATATGGGGCGAGAGCATTCATGTTATAGACCGCACAGTTGATGTGCATATATCGAAAATTCGCGAGAAACTTGGTCCGTATGCTTCTTTTGTTGAGACCGTGAAAGGCGTGGGCTATAAATTCCGTGAGTAAAAATTCTCATCTTTTATTTTCATATTTCTTCGCTATCATTGCGATAGTCCTCCCGTTTGGTATAGTTCCCTTATTTGACTCTTCGTGTGAATATCCCTGCATTGATTTTTCGACTGTCCTCACGTTTTCATCTTTGGCTGTATGTCTTACCGACCTTGATGATTGCGGCAATAGGCATAGTATGCATGATACTCGGACTTTCACCAGTTATTTCGATTGCTCTTTTGTGCTTCATTGCGATATTGCTCTCGGCATGGGTTGCAGCCTTGCATCGGGCTTTGGAAAAACGCAGGAATGAATCGCTCTCCAATATTATCGAAGTTTGCCGCGCCATTACCGACGGAGCAGTATCCGTCCGTTTACAAGAGCATGAATTGCAGAATACACCCTATCTCCGCCCCCTCCGCGAGGTGTATGAGTGGGTCAATATTCTTGCCGACAAGCCACAAAAAGATGTACAGGAAATGAAACGCCTTGTTCGTGTACGTAGTGAATTTTTAGCGAATGTTTCGCACGAGTTGCGCACACCGATTTTTACGATTCAAGGATTTTTGGAAACGCTTCTCGACGGCGCATTAGATGACGACAGTGTTCGCAAACAATTTGTCGAGAAAGCATTTGCCAATACGCAACGACTTAACATTCTCCTTTCTGATTTGATCGACATTACTCGAATTGAATCCGGCGAGATGCGTTTGAGCTTTCGTTTTTTTGATATGATTCCTCTTGTACGTGAAGTCATGCGTAATCTTGAACAAAAAGCTCAAGCACGCAGTATTGATCTCCGCCTACAGCGACCGGATGATGAATTTATCGTCTATGGCGACCGCGACCGATTAACACAAGTGATGACCAATCTTATCGAGAATGCTATCAAGTACAATGTTGAGCATGGTTCGGTAATTATTCATCTTCAACATGGTTCGCCATTCGGCATCATCAGTGTGCAGGATACAGGCATAGGCATTGCTGACGAACATCAACAACGAGTGTTTGAGCGGTTTTATCGTGTGGATAAAGGTCGCAGTCGTGCAGTTGGCGGAACCGGCTTAGGGCTTGCAATTGTGAAGCACATTATCGAAGCACATAAATCAACAATTACACTGAAGAGTGAGCTTGGCAAGGGTACAACTATTTCCTTTACTCTACAAGTAGAGGACTAATTTTTTCACCCTTGTTATCTTGCAACGACTGCCATGCAACCACCCCACCAACACGATGGCGTACACAATAATTTTTATGTTCTTCACCGGGCGGTGCAATCTCCCATAACCATTCTCTCTGTATCATGTGGGGATGAGTAGCTTGTACTTGTGTGTACAAGGCATCGCTTGGTAATTCCCCCATAGCAGATTCACGATCAATGATTGTCCAGTCCGGCTGTACATGTGCTAAAGTTGTGCGCGACTGCTTGAGAATCATGCGCTCTTGATCAAACATGATACATACGCACTGCCCCTGCGATTGAAGATTTTGCACATGCCCAATCATCAGCGATGTTTCCCATGCTTTCCATGCGGATTCCGGAAGTCGTTGATAGACACCACGTTGTTCAGCATAAAGTTTTGGCATCACAGCAAGTTGTGATAGGATGCTTGCTGAAATAATGCAATCAATCCGCGTATCACCAACAATCTCGCGCAGTGCATTCTGCGGCGGTGGAAGAGCAAGAGCTGCCGATGAAGTTGCCGAATACTCTACGGCATCAAAAAAGGCATTCACACAAC
>DHLT01000265.1:3024-9498 GCA_002405405.1 Ignavibacteria bacterium UBA4661
CAGGCATTCACACAACCGGTAATATCCCATTCACAGCACCGTACATTCGCAAAAGAATCGACGATCATTCTTGTTTCATCGCTAAAGACAATATCAATGAGCGTTACACGCTGAAATTGTTGCGCCAATTCTGCCAGCGGAACATCGAAAAGTAATCCCGCACCAATCACAACACAATGATCAAAAGATAAGCATTGTGCTACTGCTTCCAGACACAAAGCACGGCTGGCAATGATATGCGATTCCCAAGCTTTACTACATCGTTTATAACGAGCACGAATAGCCGTACTTTCACGCACATACCCCATAGCGCGAGCATAGCGTGGTGCAGAAGAACGTAGCGATTGAAAAAATTCGATAATCATCTTGTGATTTGTTTTTTCGTTGTTGATCAATACCTTACAGTCATCGAAACCGCAATGCTTGAATTGGTTGCAATCGTGATGCGATACGTGCAGGTATCCATGATGCAAGCACTGCAACACATAATGTTACACCAATGACGACACCATAGTGCCACAAAGAAAACTGCATTGGAGCATAGCTGATGAAATAACTTTCTGATTGTAAACGAATAATCTTAAACGTTATTTGCACCCATGTTAGCGCGGCAGCAAGACCACATCCAGTCACGGCACCCGCGCTCGACAACAATGTTCCTTGCACAATGAAAATAGCAAGGATATGACGTCGCTTCATACCTAGAGCAGTAAGAATACCAATAGACGGTATCTTCCCAACAATGGTCATCAACAAGGTAGAAATCACATTGAACATAGCAACAATCGAAATCAAACCGAGTATCAAAGGGCATGGTTTTTGCTGCAAGGCAATCCACGAAAACATTGAGCTGTGGATTTCATACATGGTCCACACATCAGCATGTTTGCCATAGCGTACAAGTAACGATCTACGTACTGACTCGATACTATCACGCTCGTGCAAAATAATGTCGCACCCTGTCGCAGACATTTCCGGCAGATCAAAGAACTCCCGTGCGGCATAGTAAGGCATGAAAACCATCATATCGTCATACTCTGCAATGCCTGTCTGATATATCCCTACAATAGTAAATCGATCAATTCGTGTGGTAAGAGCATTAATATCCGTAAGCGTAGGAAGAGCACTTTTAGCTTGTCGATGAGCAGCAATACTATACAGAATCACACTCTGCCCAAGATCGGTATTGAGTTTCCGAGCTAATCGTTCACTCACAACAATCGTATGTGCAGTATCAGCAGCAAATGTCGGAACCCCACGCACAATGTGCGTATTACGCCATTCTGCATATTCAGCATCTGCCTTAACAATGATTCCTTCGATACCGCTTGGTGTGCGCAAAATGGCTTCTTGTCGAATAAATGGCACCACCTCTCGAATGCGTACATCACTCATGAGAATATCACGCACAAGCGTATTCTTATTGATGAATGGCATTCCTGCATCAGTTTGCATTTGAATATGCGCTGTGAATTGCAATGCATTGTTATACAGAGCCTGCTCAAATCCCCCAAGTACCGAAAGAGCAAGAATCAGAGTTGCTGAACCAAGTGCCACTCCGGCAAATGCAATCCATGCCATGACAGAAACAGCGCGTTGTTGATAGCGCGGAAAGATATAGCGCAATCCTATCGTCCAAACGATATTCATGCTTTGTTGGTATAATCATAAAAACCATGACCTGTTTTCACACCAAGAAGTCCGGCTTGTACATATTGCTCTTGCATAAGCGTTGGCGCAAATCGTCGGTCGAAATGATATTGTTCCCACACGGATTTTGTTACGGCAAGATTGATATCAATACCAATCGTATCCATCAACTCGAAAGGTCCCATTTTGAATCCTGCCGAACGTGTTAAACGGTCTATTTGCTCTATCGACGCGCCATGCTCCATAGCAATATGGAGTGCTTCACCATAAAAATTACGAGCAACACGATTTACCACAAATCCCGGAACATCGAGTGCAACGCAAATTTCTTTACCGATACCACGAGCAAACTCCTCTACAGCCGCCATCGTTGCATCTGATGTACGGATACCACGAATAATTTCGACCAATCTCATAACAGGAGCAGGATTAAAAAAGTGTAACCCCGCGAACCGTTCCGGATACTGTAAGCATGACGACAAAAGCGTAATGGGTAATGATGATGTATTGGACAGTACAAGAGCTGTTGGCGCAATCACCTGTTCTATCTCGCGGAATAGGGATTGCTTGATGCTCTTGTCTTCGATAATCGCCTCAATCACAATAGATGAATCACCACATTCATCCGTATCCCGAATAACGCGATACCGCTCTCTGCATTCTTGTGCTTGATCAGCTGTATACTGTGCTTTCTCAACGCGCTTTCGCAACAGCGTATCGATGTAGTTTGTTGCTTTTGTAAGAATTGCTTCATTCGTATCGAGGATATTCACACGATGCCTCGCAAGCAAACATGTGTAGGCAATTCCACTGCCCATTGTTCCTGCCCCACAAACGGTAATATTCTGCTGTTGCATATTCGTTGACAATAAAGTGCGAAAAAGTGCAAAGAAAAATTTCTATCGAGAAAAATCTATGATGAATACCGTCCTGCATTTTGCAAATCTTAAATCTTTGCCAGATCTGCGGCAAGGTCAAGAAGATTTCGCAAAGCACCACCGGTAGTGGTCATATATGTATCTAACCAATGTGTCTGCACAGTGGCATCTACCCGCAACGAGAATTGATAAATACAATCGCGCAGAGCATTTACATCACTTGCAAATTCTGCCTCAACAGTCAAATATGCTTCATCGGCAGGCTGCATTTTTTTGAGTATTTGAAAGACTTTCCATGCCGACATACCATGCAACACAAGCGTATTAAAATCCTCTGGTACATTATCCCGAAATGCACTTTCGACCAGCAAACCAACATCATGACGCTTACGTAATCCATGTCCGATTGCGGACGACTCCAAATGATCAAGGAGCGCGTGTGTTTCAGGAGAAAATTCCATACTCATTTTGCTTTGCATTACAACTGTCATTAGAAATCTGTCATCGCAAGAATTGAAGCAAATGTTTGTTCAATCTGTACTTTCGGTGGCAAGGATTTGCCTGAGAATGTAAACTCCGCCAAACTTGCTTCGTATATATTACCTAGTGTTGATCGACATATTGCTACACGCGTTATCGTAACAGAATCATCATCGGTATATGAATATGTTGTATACTCTTTCGTTCCGGCAATAACCTCTTGTGGTGTACCAATCATTTTAAGTGGGCTTTGTGTACGCTTACTTCGGCGATACAAACTTAACTTGGCAAGACCAATCAAACCATCACGCTGATACACACGTTCCACTTCATCATCACGCTTCATGCTCGACAATACAATACTAAGTGTGTAGTCAGGATTCGTACCGACAGCAAAGACATTTTGTAATCCTTTTGACTCATGATTCACTAAAAACCATCCTTTGGGCAAATGAGCAACAAAATCCCCTGCATCAGATGCAATAATATCATCTGACATTGGTATCGTTGGCTTGTCGGCAAACTGAATAGCACGTGGCTTTGGTGGTGGTGGCGCCTCCTGCTTTACGGCAATACATCCTTGTAGGCATATCACGACTACAAGAAATATCATGGCCACGACATATTGTTCTGCGATTTTTCCGAATAGACTGCGCCGTGCTGTACTCATTACAGACATTGTTTCTCTCATGAAATTAGTGTTTGAATCGTTGTTCACCCGCTTCGATACGAATAGGCAAACGGTTTTCTACTGGTACGAGCGGACACACATAACTTGCATTATATGCACAAAAAGGATTAAAACTGCGATTGAAATCCAGAATGACAGTATCACCGGTTTGAGGCTCGCGAGTAAACGGAATATACACATAACGTCCAGCATCATACGTTATATCGTCATTGGTTGCATCGGCGAAATATACATGGAGTGCCAATGCACGAATATCTTCATCCTCTTTCATTGGTTTGAGAGCCAATAACGAGTACGAAGCACCATCGATAGACCAATGTATCACACCCCATTTTATCATGCGCAGATTACTCGCATCATTCGCTTTTATATTCGTTGTATCGGGCTTAGCAAATCGTTCTACTCGGGCTTGAATAGCATAGCGCGGATTAGGTGCAAAATATCGTAGCCCTTTGAAGTGTTGTTTTTGCACATCATCAAGCGGTGATTGATAGTGTTTGCCAAAGAATTCGTCTTTATCCTCACGTTCTCGCACTACCGCCTTCACATCGTACGACGATGCATGCTGTCCACAACCCGTCAGTACCAATACACATGAACAGAGCAGGAGTACCACACTTTTGATAATATCATTCATAGGTATCAAAACGAATTTTTCCACATCATTGATTCCACAGGAACACCACGCTGATTGTTATACTTCGCATTGGGTTTGCTATGGTATGGTGTGAGAATTTCGCCCTCAACAACAAAATAAATCAATTGTCCAATCGGCATTCCTGCATATACACGAACCGGCTTCTTCACGGAAATTTCGAGTGTCCACGTATTCTTAAATCCAACATCCCCTTTACCTGCAGTTGCATGGATATCAATTCCTAAACGACCGGTACTAGACTTCCCTTCAAGAAAAGGGACATGCTCATGGGTTTCGGTATATTCATGCGTAACCCCCAAATAAAACTGATGTGGTTGCAACACATACCCTTCTTCAGGAATTTCAAATGTTGTAATCGTATTATGCTTACGCGCATCGAGTTCCTCATCATCGTACAATGCAAGTATTTTACCCAAATGCACATCATAACTGTTAGAGCCAAGATACTGGCGATCAAATGGTTCGATAACAATCGAGCCACTCGCAATACATTTCAAAATTTCGGCATCAGAAAGGATCATAACGACTTTATAAAAATTCAACAAAAAACAATATCAACAAGAACACAGCTCTGCAACCCAACAAGCAAGAACAATGCTATACGCTACTGGTAATCCAAACGTGTTTGCTGGCGACGATAGATGTTGAGAAGGAGTCCAAGCATAAACATATTCATCACGAGCGATGAACCGCCTGCGCTCATAAACGGCAAAGGAATCCCAATCACAGGAAATAAGCCCAAAACCATACCGATATTAGCAACAGTATGATACAACCAAATCGTACCAATACCAATTGCCAATACACTTTCAAACTGTGAACGTGTCATCGCAGCAATATTAATTGTGCGCACAATAAGCGTAGTAAGCATCCCTATAACCAAAATACCACCGACAAAACCAAACTCTTCGGTCGGCACACAAAAAATAAAATCTGTCCACTGTTTCGGAATATATCGCAACTGTGTTTGTGTGCCTTGCATAAATCCTTTGCCTACCAAACCACCGGAACCAATTGCCATTTTCGATTGAATAACATTATATCCCTTACCGCGCGGATCTAAATCGGGATCAAACATTGTCTGAATACGTGCTTGATGGTGCTTAGGTAATTTTTCATAGCCAGCGGGTGCAATAAACCCTGCTCCAATATTCATGACAATAATAATGAGCGTAACAACAATGCCTCTGCGAAACAAGAATGTCGAAGCACTGACCACACACAATGCAATGTAAAATGGAATACTTCCTGCTAAGGAAAGTAATGCCATTAAGGGCGGTGTAATCATACCAAACAAAAGCAAAATATCAGCACCGCACCACAATGCAATACCCAAAAAGACTGCTCCAAATACGGTTGCGGAACCAAAGTCAGGCTCTAGCATAATCAACCCGACAGGAAGCAAGAGAATTACCAGAACAATACCCAAATCTCGCAGTGTCCGAAGATTAACATTCGTACGAGCAACAAATTTCCCTATCATAAAAAGACAGGCAATTTTCGCCATTTCCGAAGGTTGGAAATTAACAGGTCCTAAGGCAATCCAGCTTTTTGATCCATAGACTGTACGACCAATAACGAGTACTGCTACAAGAGCAAGCATAGCAGTACCATAGATTGGATACACCATGAACTCTAACCATCGTTGTGGTATATACATGACAACCACTGCAACGATAATTCCCAATATCATAAATGCTAACTGCTTGTAGAAGAAATCTGCCATACCGGCAAGATAGGTCGCACTATAGATTGAAATCAGACCTACAGCACAGAGTACCACCGCAGAAAGAAAGAGTTGCCAATCGAAAAAGTCCCATACGGTTTTTTCGACTTTGGTTTCTGTTGTAAAATATCCTGAGCGTGTTGCCATAAGAGAATGAAGAAATACGATACGGAAAGAATATGCCGAATGAGTATTGATTGTACTACACTTCGACTAGGCAAGCGTTTCCCGGAGGCGCGTCAGAGCTTCATTGTATTTCTGCGCTGTAGCAGCAATAATTGCATCGGGCAAGACCGGCGGCGGATATTGTTTATTCCAGTCGAGAGTTTCGAGGTAGTCGCGAAGATACTGTTTGTCGAATGATGGCTGGGCACCGCCAGGTGCGTAGGAG
>DHLT01000265.1:9533-10913 GCA_002405405.1 Ignavibacteria bacterium UBA4661
CGAGAGTTTCGAGATAATCACGAAGTACCTGCTTATCAAAATTTTGTTGTTCTGCACCGGGTTTCCACGCAGACTGCAACCAAAAACGCGAAGAATCGGGCGTAAGAACTTCATCAAAAACGATGAGAGATCCATCCTCATCAATGCCTAATTCAAATTTTGTATCTGCCAAAATAATGCCTCGCGCCTCTGCATAGTCAGAAGCGCATTGATACAAGGCTAAGCTATATTCACGTGCTTTTTCCAAGGTTGCGACACCACCGGGTACTGTTTGAAAAAGTTCGCCGGCTTGTTGATAGGAGATATTTTCGTCATGTCCTGTTTCTGCTTTTGTTGCAGGAGTAAAAATTGGTTCGGGAAGTTTTGAGGAAATATTCAATCCTGTTGGCAGTGCTATACCACACACGGTGCCATGTGCTTGATACTCTTTCCATCCCGATCCTGCAAGATAACCACGCACAACGCATTCAATCGGAAGCGGTTGTGTTTTTTTCACGAGCATTGAGCGATGCTCGACTTGTTCACGCGCCTGTTGAAAAGCCGTGGGATAGTCTTCGATCGACATCGATAGAATATGGTTTGGCACGATGGATTGTGTCAGTGAAAACCATAATGCGGAAATCGACGTAAGAATTGCCCCCTTACCAGGAATGGGCTGATCCATAATGACATCAAAAGCAGAAATACGATCGGAGGCAACCATCAACAGAGCAGGTTTGCCTCTATATTCCGCTTCATAAACATCACGAACTTTACCACGACGAAAGAGTGTTGCTTCAGGGATATTGGAGTATGTAATTGCGTGCATGATACCGAATTGAACAAAAAGATAAAGGCGAATGAGTTTGAATATTTTAAGTTTAGCGTATTACATTCAGCGTGCAATGATAACAAATTCTGTCCGACGATTACGCTGCCTATTCTCTTCAGTATCATTGGGCGCAAGGGGATCAGATGCGCCAAATCCTCTTGACCGTAATCGTGCCGGTGCGACACCCCGCTCGATCAGCGCAGCAATCACAGAAGCCGCACGTAGTTCAGACAATCTCTGATTATACTCTTCCGTTCCTGCAATATCGGTATGACCTCGTACTTCAAGCTTGACACGTTGAAATTTTACCAACCATCGTGCTAATTCATCTAGGAGCACAAAGGATTCTGATCGTAGATATGCTTTATTCAAATCAAAGTAAATTTTCTCGGTACTGAAGACTGTATTGAGAGTAGCGAAAGGATTGAGCGGTGTTTTATCAAACTCTACAGCTGCCCCAAATCGATCACCATCACGCACAATCTGCCAATCATTTACTAAGCCGAAAGAATTTCCGTCACGAACACCACCACGCTCTCAACAACCTAAGCCATCTCCCCGACTGCTGT
>DHLT01000020.1:0-6581 GCA_002405405.1 Ignavibacteria bacterium UBA4661
AACTTCGATGCGAATCATTTGCGCTGAACGTGAACGATGTGTTTGAGCAAATGTGCTGTTCTGTGTAAAAGAAGAAGCTAATTTCAAAACGCTTTTTTCTTGTGATACTGTTTGTACAGGAGGAGGTGACGTGGAAGTATGTGTTTCAACACGAAGAATGACAGTTTCATTGTGCGGAGAAAATTTAATCGCATTCGAAAGAAGATTCTCCAAAACTTCTTGCAGTGCCTGTGCGTCACCATGTAGGGCATGAAGTGTTTTGGGGAGCTGAGTCTGAATTGTAATAAGCTTCTTCTCGGCACTTGGTGCTAAACGCTCCAGAACAGTAGAAATAATCGGGAGGAGCGAAACAGCAGTGAGTTTCAGCGACAGTACATTGCTTTCAAGATTATTAACATCAAGAAGTTTACTGATCGAGCTACGCATGTGGTCGGTTGTAATGCGTAAAGCATGCAGGGTGTCGAGTTTATCCGCAGGACTCATAATATCGCTCAGATCTTCAAGAGAGCGAGCTAAAAGTGTAATGCTATTCAACGGTGTTTTGAGGTCATGTACCACAATCCCAAAAAACTCTGTGCGCTCCTTGTGCATGTCTTGAAGTTGGTTGTTTGTATGAAGAAGCTGTGCATTCATCGTTTCGATATACTCAGCATTCGAGTATGCTAATCGTAAGGCACGATTGCGAGATGTATACAGCCATGTCAGCAAAGTAATGCCGACAACTGACAGTGTTGTAACGATGATCGCAATCCAAATAAACCAGCGTTGTTGTACCAGCTGATGCTCTTGCTCATTATAGAGATTCTGTAAAACAATCGTTTCGTCATGTTGCTGATGCGAAGAAAACTGGAGCTGTTCGTCGAGTGTTGTTTCGTTATAGGTACGGGCAAGCAGAGAGTCATTGTAGCCGTCGGCGATTTTCCGAAACTCCAAAGCACCTGAAAAATTGCCACTCAATTCTTTGAGAAGGGAAATAACCCGTGCAGATGCAATAATGCTCGGCAAAACACCGGCACTTAAGCTCATTTCAAATGCTGTATTTGCCTCGATGAGTGCAATGTCAGTCTTGCCTTGCGCAGCATAGCTTCGTGCCAAAAAGTTATGAATATCGGCAGCAATAGCCGGATGAAGAGCACGATAATCTCCAAGGGCATTCTCTGAGAGAAATTCATTAGCAATGCGAAAAAGATCATCAAATTTCCGTGTCTGCAAGTACATGCCAAGAAGTCGGATAGTTACGTCTGCTTCGACTGATGGGAAATGCTCTTGACGAGCTTTACGGAGAATTTCTTGCAGGCGTTCGTGAGCGGCATTGCTGTTATGAGCAGACACAAGAGAATCTGCGGTCAGGATTGTGATACTGCACTGAATACGGGCAAGATGTGATTGTGCCAGAAAGAGTGCTTCCTGCTGCACGGTAGAAAGATTTGTTCTGGTACATGCCGCTAATGTTTGTTCTGCGGTACGCACAGACAGTGCAAGAAATTCTTTTAAGAAACTAATCTGTGGTAATGGGGTTGAGCCTTCAGCTGTTTGTTGCAATTGAAGCATATTAAACAATGCGGCTACAGAGCGAGTCAGAATAATGGCATGAAGATAATCCGGTTGCGCAGACCATGTGAGTGCTGACAAACGATAAAGAATGCGTTGAGTCTTTGTAATGTGATACGAAGTATTGACGGTATGATGTCGACGCTCTTCTAAGGCAATGGCAAGACTATGGCATACAAGACCATACTCCAATGCTAAAGCCGTCGGTATGTCTGTATATCTCCTAGAAAGACTATCATGTAGTAAGGCTAAAGAGCTTGCTTCGTACGAACGAGCCGGAATGGTAGGTAGAGCAAATTGTACCAAACGATTGTTCGACTCTAACAGTTGCAGTGCCTGATAGAGTTTTTGCAAAGCAAGTTCGAAACGTTCATTATACAAAGCTACATGGGCTTGAAGGCGAAGGGCTTGAATATAAAACTGTGGCGCACTTTGTCGTACAGATGACGATTCAGATAGGAGTTCTTCTGCATATACCGACAAATTTTTATCTGCACGGAGCATGGCACGCTCTGCCAAAAGCGATAGAAT
The DNA here is from genome assembly GCA_002405405.1 of Ignavibacteria bacterium UBA4661. Classification (GTDB taxonomy): domain Bacteria; phylum Bacteroidota; class Ignavibacteria; order Kapaibacteriales; family UBA4661; genus UBA4661. The sequence goes on from DHLT01000020.1 coordinate 2,083, forward strand.
GTCGCAGTATTCTTTTTGTTCCTGATCATTGCGGGCAGGATTATTGCGGAGAGTTGTATACCGTTGCACGAATGTCGGGTGGGGTGATGTTATTTCTGCAAAACAATCACCGATTGACAAAAAAGTAAACACCACGACAAGCAAAGCAGTCGTCATAGTAGAGCGCTTACAGCTATAAACATGCAGATATGTGCAAATTCCAACTGCAATACACATCACAACACAAAAAGAAGCAACAATCATATTTTCTGAGCCATCAACGAATAAGGTGCTTTTGCCGCAAATATAGGATTGTGAGTGTAACCATGCTATTGCTACTTTGCAAGATGTAATTTTCTTTGTTGTACTCACATGGATTGTCTACTGTGAAATTTTCCTCTGCTTTTGAAGCATATGCTCGCCGACTCTTGTATCCGCTGATTAGACTTATTACCGGTAATAAAACGGTTGCTGTACCATTACCCTATCAGAAGTTCCGCCGTATTCTTGTCATCCGTTATGACCGTTTAGGGGATATGGTCGTAACAACACCGGTTTTGAGTTTCTTGCAGAGAATATGTCCAAATGCCGATATTGATGTTGTTACTTCGCACCGTAATGATGCCCTTCTGGCAGCAGATACCCGTGTTCATCAGCGATGGCAACTTGATGGCACTCAACCACCCCTTGCTATTCTGCGTTCGGCGCGCCGTCTTGCTCGCACCATGCGCCAAGAAAAGGTCACAGAATATGATCTCGTAGTATGTTTAGTCTTTCATAAAACGACATTAGCCGGTGTGGTAGCGCGAATGCTTGGTGGTCGCTCTGCCATTACACTTACCCTTGGGCATTCTGTGCGTCAAGAGCAGTACGCGGCACTTTTTTCTGTTCTTGCTCCTTTTGAATCCGATGGGTCATGTTCCATGGCAGAACTGCAGCTTAAGATTTTCAGCTACGCATTTGGTGTGGCTTACATGCCCGAGGATATGCAGTATCATATCTCTGTGGGGCAACAGCATCAGAACTATGCCGAAAGTATAGTCAAGCAGCTCCCCGATGCTCCTCTCATTTTATTGAATCTCTCCGCCGGTAAGACTGAGTGTCGCTGGACATTGGAAGACAATCAGCGACTGGTTGCAATGATCATGGATGAATATCCTGATGTGCATATCCTGATTGCATCAATGACAAGCGAAGCGTCATGGGCGGACACCTTGCACCGAGCACATCCTCAAAGAACAACACTTCTAGCTACAACTCAGGATGTACTGGATTTTTGTGCTGTTGTGGCGCGTGTATCGGCAGTCATTACGCCTGATACTTCGGTGGTGCATATTGCGCAAGCATACGGCAAGCCGATGGTAGCATTGTATTCGGGTATATACTACTGTACAGAGTGGGCACCGATTCATTCCAAAGCTATTGCTGTCGTATCGCCACTCGATACACCGACATCAGCCATTGATGCAGGGAGCGTCCACAAAGCAGTGCGATCAATGTTATCGGCAAATCTGTCATGAGGATTACACCAAAAGAACATACACAGCCCATGCAACAGCACCATAGCGCGCATAGCGGAGGACACGCTCGTCGGTAATACGCTCGGTGATAACGACACCAATAAGGCATACGATAATAACCCCAAGAGCAAGAGCAACACTTGCTCCAATATCGAGTGATGCACCCCATCCAAGAGCGGGTAATGTTGCAATCCCTGAAAACCAAGGCGTTCCAAAAAGAATCACTAAATGCCCGACATAGATATGCAGAGATTTTCCACCAAGAATTGCATACCATTGCACAAAGTTTTTTCCGAAATGATTACCGATGGTTTGCGTTAGAGCATAGAGATGGGTGAGCAAGTGCATGACAAGGAGAGCGCAGCCCACACGAAGAAGAATAAATCCTGGTGATGAGGCGAAGAAATTATGTTTGGGTAAAAGACGGTAGGGAGAATACATCGTCCAGATGTAGCTGATGATGCCAAAAGCAAGAAACATTGCCCCATACATGAGCGTAAAACGCGCAAAAAGTTTCGGACGTTCGTTATGCGGCATTTGGCTGAGAGCATAGCCGACAACGACGCCAAAAAACATATAGGCACTAAAAGGAAACATCGGGAATAGTGAACCACCGCTTGGTACAACATAATTGCGAATGTACAGGGGGAGAAATTTTATCCACTGTGCCGAGTGGAGATAGGGTGTCGCAAGCATGATCACAACACCGGTGATGCCCGAAGCAACAGCAAAGCGAAGATTTGACCGCGTATTGCCAAGAACGAGCATGAGAAAGATGAGCGTTGTTCCTGAGAGTTGGAGAATATTGACTTGGAAGAATTTTGCCCATCCCTGTGGTGATACAAAAGGCAAATCGAAAATGCGATTGGCAGGAAAAACAAGAAAGTAACCAATTACCACTAGCCACAATCCCCAGCGAATACGTTTCATAAGAGTGTCGGCACTGACCATGCCACGTTCATCACGTTTATTAGCAAAGACGGCTACTGCCCCTGAAATCATCAAAAAAATTGGCGCAGTCAAACCGCGAATAAAGTGCCAGATATTCCAAGGGAAGTTTTCGATGTTGAGAATAGCAGGATCAGCAAGAGCATCTAAGGTGTGTCCTTGCATCATGAAGAGCATAGCAACCAAACGCACGAGATCGAGAATATAAAATCGCGGTACAGTTGCGCGTTCCTGCTTTTGCGCAGGAGGGGCATTCTGTGGAGCAGAAGATATGCTATGCGGAATAGTCGATTCAGCCATGAGAAAAAAAGATGACGAACAAAATACTATGAATAGAACACTACGAACAAAAGAGAATGGTGGAAGAACAAGCACAAAGAAACACATCACCAACGCGCCACGAAGAATACTAATTGCCATATATCCGCCCACACAAGGTAACGATTATACAAGAGTGTTGGCAAGTTCGCAAGACTTTTGTGGTTGGAGTATCAGCAAAAGCCACAAATGGCGCAAAACCGCATAAAATCGAGGGGGAGTATGATGAATGTGAAAATAATTTCAGTGCTTAGAATGCGCGTTTGAATATACTGAAAATAATTTCATCAATGAACCGCATATCTCTTTTCGTGAGACTGTAGAAGGGGTAAAAAAACTGTGAACAAGAAATAATGACAATACAATAATGAAAACCATTGAAAATGATTGGAAATCGCAGTTTTTAGGCATTGGGGAAAACTTTCTTTGCAAAACCTGCGAAAAAATTGAGAAAAACAGGGGTCTGCCGTTAATTCGCATCGGTTTTGGTGGGAGAAAGTGGCGGAAATGATTATGCTCTTTGAAATGGTGGGTAAAAGTGGGGGAAAAGATTTCTCTTTATTCCTTCATGGTTACGAATTCGTAACCCCTCATTACAGAAGCATAATTCATTCCTCAAGTTTCAAGCTGGTAAATCGTAGAGTATTTCTCTGCTCCACTGAACTGCATCTTTGTTTGAGAATATCGGTGATAAGTCAGGTTGTATCAATTTCTCTTTTGTGGTAACGCAATGGGATTTTTCAAAGGGCAAGAAACATACTCGATCGACAACAAAGGTCGAGTGAATGTGCCAGCAAAAATGCGGAAGTGCATTGTGCCGGAAGCCAATGATACATTCATCCTGACACGTGGTGTTGACAAATGCGTTGTTGCATACCCGCTCAACGAATGGAAAAAGTATGAAGAGCAATTTGCAAAGCTTAATCAGTACAATGATTCCGATCGGTTTTTCTTGCGGATGATTCTATCGTGGAGCGAAGAAGAAGAACTCGATGCCCAGCAGAGAATTTCTTTACCCAAGCGTCTTATGGAATTTGCCGGTATCGAAGGCAAGGTTACAATTGTCGGTATGATAGACCACATTGAGTTTTGGCAACCGGAAGAATTCGAGCAATACATCAATGGTCAGCAACAGAGCTATCAAGATGTTGCCGCTCAGGTCATGGTGAAATCCGCTTCAATATCAGCATAAGTGCAGAGTAATACGAAGGGATGTCAGTTATGCTTACCGATAATAACGACGATGCAATACATGATGAGCAAAGCGTGAAGAATGAGCAGTCGTATCATGTACCGGTATTGCTGAAAGAATGTTGCGATTGGTTGGCAATCAAACCCGATGGGTGGTATGTCGATGGTACATTGGGCGGCGGCGGTCACACTGCCGAGATACTTCGCCGATTGTACATAGGCGCAACAGAGCACAGCACAGGAAAAGTTCTTTCTTTTGATGAAGATATCAACGCCATTCGGAATGCCGAACGGCGTTTTTCAGACGAACTACGGAAGGGTTCTCAAAGCAAACTCGAACTTCGCAATGAGAATTTCCGTATGGCATGCAGCATAAAAGAAGCCACACCCTTGTCAGGGCTTTTATTAGACTTGGGTGTGTCTTCTCGCCAACTCGATTCGTCGAGTATTGGCTTAAGCTACCGTGTGAATTCCCGCCTTGATATGAGATTCGGTTCACATGGTAAGCAATCGGCAGAGGCGTTTATCGCCGAAGCAGGGGAG
>DHLT01000020.1:6748-8840 GCA_002405405.1 Ignavibacteria bacterium UBA4661
CTGTTTTGCGGGCGTATGGCGAAGAGCCATTCTCTCGTCCGATAGCGCGGCGGATCCTCGAACCCCCCCCCGCAACTCCAATCACAACCACGTTTGATCTACGGGCTATTGTAGAGCAAACAGTGCCGCCACATTTACTATTCAAAGCACTCTCACGAGTGTTTCAGGCATTGCGCATTTATGTCAACCGCGAATTGGAAGTACTAGAAGAAACATTGACAAACATTGTGCCAAGAATGGTTCCCGGTGGTCGTATTGTGGTGCTGACCTACCATTCGTTGGAGGATCGTATTGTAAAGCAAGTCTTTAAAGAATTAGCAAAAGATCGTGTGCCCGACCCTACCAATCCAAAATCAACAACACGGGCAATTGTCCCTCATATTCGTGTTCTGACCAAACATCCTCTCGAACCAAGTGCCGAAGAAATTGAGCGCAATCCCCGTGCGCGCAGTGCAAAACTTCGCGTTGCAGAGAAAGTCTAAAACTTTGCACACGATTGCTCACGCAAACTCTTCTCATGTCTTGCGCAAAAAACCACCATCGACAATCAGAAGTTTGACACCATGCGGAGAAATAGAACGATGCGAGCTGCAATCATCGGAGACGATATAAGTGTCGCCTTTTGCTAAGATTGCTTTTTCGCCCATGCTGAGTTCACTGATGAACTCTCCTTCTAAGCAATGTACAAGGTGCCCTTTCTGACACCAGTGGTCTGCAATGTATCCGGCAGAGTATTCAACCAAACGTACTCGTAGTCCAGTAAATTGCACGGTCTGCCACCATGCTGTACCGGTCTCGCCTTGATGTTCCGTCTTTTCGATAGAAGCCCAATCGATGGTCTGAAATGGTATGTTGCTCATGGTGTATCGCCCGAAACATTGCGGAGACGGAAATTGATTTATTGTGCTTCGTCTGCATTATCGTAGTAGGTATAATCTTTGGTAATGCGTCCATTCTCAATGGTAAAGACTGTACAAATCGGTAATTCAAATTTGGAGCCATCAGGGAGTGATCCTGTTGAAATGAATTCCACAATGATGTGCTTATCGCCTGATGGGTAGAGTTGTACAATACGATCATTGATGTCGGGGATTAATTTTCCCATCTGATTGTATTTCTCAATGATTTGTTGCTTGGTTTGTTGCACAATGCCACGCCCCAGTGAAGGATCTTTGAAGTCTGCTACTTCTGCATACAGTCCTGCCATACTGCTCCACTCATGCTTGTTGAAGTATTCAAAATACTGTCGAACAAGTTTTTCATTATCAATTGCTATGGTTTGTGCTGGTGTTGTGGTCGTCGTATTGGTTGGTGCCGGTTGCTTATTGCAAGAAATGAGAGCCAACATCGAGGAGAAGAACAAAAGAAAAACTCGTGTACGCATGGTGATCCAAGTAATAAGTGGCACAAAAGGGTAGTTGTGTAAGACTTTCGCAACATACAAAATCTTCTTGCTGATGCAGTAAAAGCCCTGCGCACAAGATTGTATGAGGATGAGTTACTATTCAACCAGAGCTATTTCTTCTTCGGTCAAGTCATACAACTGATACACGAGTTGGTTGATACGGTTCTCGTAATAGTCAATTTTGCCTTGCAGGTGCTCGGTTTTGCTGGCAAGCTGTATGTCTTGCTTGTCTTGGTTGAGTTGCAGAAGTTGATCGACAAGTTTGATGATTTCAGACTCTACTTTCTTATCTCTACGGATGGGAATAGTCTCAAGATGCTGACGAATAAATCTTAAATAGCCTCCCCGTATAGATGGACTGATATTGGAATACAGATAATGCACTAAGCTTGAGTTGAGCAGAGCTAAAAGAAATTTATCTGCAACGGGTATGATATAAGCTGTGTTTACACAATAAAAACTAGCATCATCAAATGTTGCTTGCATTTTTAGGGCTATGTCTGGGAGCATGATCTTCGGCTTTGCGAAGGCATCATAGTAATCACATGCGCGTAACTCCCACCAATAATCTCCTTTATCAAATCGCTTTTCTCCTTGATGTTTGAATGGCTCTAAGTAGTTCGCAATAGCTGCATAGTTTTCTTGTAGCCACTTCCACCCATTTTTAGGATTATGACCTCGAGAATT
>DHLT01000128.1 GCA_002405405.1 Ignavibacteria bacterium UBA4661
AGTGTAGCGCAGAAAAATTATTTTAGTTGAATCGCTTTTCATATTTCCATCAACGTGTATGTTCGATACCCAACAACTGAATATCGCAATGGTATCCTCTCCCGATCAATCTCATACATCTTCCCCGGCTGTCTCTTCTCCGTCTAATCATGTAGCTGATCATGCAACGTCAGCAACAGCATCAACGCACGGTGCTGCTCCAGGTGGTGGTCACGCGCAACCACACGAACAGAGTGGCGGTGGTAATGTTTTCAATGAATTGTTTGGTGAACTGGGCGATCATAATGGAATTATTCTCGGTCCATATCATGTTGCTGATTTACCGATTATCTTAGTAGATAATGGTGTTCATGTGTATGCTAATGAGCATAGCATGGAGGCAGCTGGATTGTATACAATGGTACATCATCATCCTGTGCGTGTTGCTGATGGCGGCAAACCGACATTGGATATGTCAATTACTAATTTTGTGTTCTTCCAGTGGCTTGCTTTTGCGTTGATTTTTGTTGTCGTACGCATTGCTGCAGGACGATATAAGTCGAAGAAAAATGCTGCTCCAACCGGCATTCAGAATCTGGTAGAAGTGTTTGTCACTTATGTGCGTGATAACATTGTTTATTCCAATTTAGGAGCGCGTATTGGTAAAAAATCATTACCATTCTTTTTGAGTTTGTTCCATTTTATTGTGGGAATCAACTTGCTCGGTATTTTACCTTTTGGTCATACGGCAACAAGCTCAATCATGGTAACAGGTGGTTTAGCAATTATTGCTTTCTTCTATATTAACACAAAGGCAATTCAAGAAGCGGGTATCGGTCATTTCTTGCATCACTTTTTGGGTGGTGCACCCGTTGGTTTAGCCCCTCTCATGATACCAATTGAGATCATGAGTTTGTTTATTAAGCCTTTTGTGTTGGCAGTGCGTCTTTTTGCAAATATGCTTGCAGGGCACGTGGTGCTGTTGGCATTTATTGGATTGATTTTCTATTTCAAGCAGTTTGGTACAGGTGTAGCAATGGGTGTTGCTCCGGTTTCAACTGCTTTATCGGTGTTCATTTACTGCCTTGAGTCAATGGTTGTATTCTTGCAAGCATTTGTCTTTACGATGCTGACGGCAGTGTTTACGGGCATGTCGATTGGTCATACTGACGATCATGCAGCCGACCATCACTAATAGTATAATCGGATTTAACTCTACGTACATAAACAGACAAATAAATTATACAGAGCGTATTTTTTAACCCACTTTTACTTTTCACATTTTTTGGAGTTCCTTCTATGACTTCAGTAGCTTTTGCATGGTTAGCGGCTGGTATCGGTGCTGGTATCACAGTATTTGGTGTAGGTACCGGTATCGGTAATATCGTTGCGGCGGCATTGGAAGCAGGTAGCCGTCAGCCCGAGTCAGCTGGCGATGCGCGGACAACAATGATCATCGGTGCGGCACTTATCGAAGGTGTTGCATTTTTTGCATTGATTATTTGTATCCTTCTTTCGATCAAAGCATAATTGATACGCGATAAGGGCTTCCACAAAATGTAGTATGTCAATATTCTTTTTTGAGGAAGCCCAATCGTAGTACAACATCATGCGCTGAAGTAGAATAAGCAAGACTTCATTGAAGTAGGTAGTGCGGTTATATTTTCTCCTTTTATTTCTCTTTTGAATCATGGATAGTTTGCTTCAAGTCAATCCCGGAACGATCATTTGGACAATGATCAACTTTGGCATTTTTGCATTTATTGTCGGCAAATTTGGGTGGAAGCCAATCATTGCGGCTTTATCCGAACGTGAGAAAGGTATTAATGATGCCATGAACCGTGCAGAAGAAGCAAATGCAAGTGCTCAAAAAACATTATCAGAGATTGATGCTCGTATCCGTACTTCGGAAACCGAAGCAAAGAGAATCATTGATGATGCTCGTCAACAAGCACAAGGACTTGTACAAGCGGCAACTGAAGCTGCCGATAAAGTAAAATCACAAAAAGTTGCTGAAGCTGTTTCAGAAATTGAACGCGAGAAAGAATCGGCAATGCAATCTATTCGTCAAGAAGTGGCACAATTGGTGATTCATTCTACTGAAAAGATTTTACGTAAACAATTAGGTGCCGATCAACAAAAAGAATTGTTGAACACCTACTTGAACGATTTGAACTAATGTCTATTTTCTTTTATTGATTTCTCATTATGTCGCAGTCACGTGTTGCAGGTCGCTATGCACAAGCATTAGTCGATGAAGCCCGACAAGCTACTGCTCTTGATACCGTTGCTACAAGTTTATCATCGCTTGCCGATGCACTTCGCGCATCAAAAGATTTAGCTCTTCTTTTCCAAAGTCCGATTATTGCTGTAGGGAAGAAACAAGAAGCACTTAAGGCAGTTTTTGCTGAGCTTGCAATAGATGCCGTAACATCACGTTTTGTTGCGTTTCTTGTTGAAAAACGACGTGAAAATGACATTAATGCCATCCTTTCAGCTTTTGACAAACTTTACTGCGATTTGACAGGAAAAGTTCGTGTGCATGTTCGTACAGCAGCTCCTGTGTCGGCAGAAGAACGTAGCGCAATCGAAAATAAACTTCGCATAAAAACAGGGAAACAACCTCTTGCGGAGTATGCTGTCGATGAAGCTTTAATTGGTGGCTTTGTCGCAACAATTGGTGACACGAGCATTGATTGCAGTGCTCGTTACCAACTGCAACGCCTGAGTAAGTCTTTAACACTGGGCGTTTAAGACTTCTATGAACATTTTTGAATGATTAATTTCTCAATCTTTTTAACGTTTCCCATAGGTACAAACAATGCAAGTTCGTCCTGATGAAATATCTGCAATTCTTCGTAAACAATTAGCGGGATTTGAGTCCGAAGCCGCTGTCTATGATGTTGGTACTGTCCTTCAAGTCGGTGACGGTGTTGCTCGGGTATATGGTTTATCGAATGTTATGACATCCGAGTTGGTGGAATTCCCCAATGGTGATGTCGGCATGGTGCAGAACCTTGAGCAAGACAATGTTGGTGTGGTTCTTTTCGGCTATGATTCCGGTGTAAAAGAAGGTGATACCGTAAAACGTACAGGTCGTATTGCTTCTGTGCCGGTGGGCAAACAGCTGTTGGGTCGAGTTGTTAATCCACTCGGTATTGCGATCGATGGCGGTGCGCCGATTAAGACCGAAGAATTTTATCCGATCGAACGTAAAGCACCGGGAGTGATTGATCGTCAGCCCGTTAAAGAGCCTCTTCAAACAGGGATTAAAGCCATTGATGCACTGATTCCTATTGGTCGCGGTCAACGGGAATTGATTATCGGTGATCGCCAAACGGGGAAAACAACGGTTGCTCTTGATACGATCATCAACCAAAAATATACGCATACAGAAGAAGCAAAACGTCGTGGTATTGATCCGGTATATTGTATCTATGTTGCTATTGGTCAGAAAGCATCAACAGTTGCGAGCGTTCTTGGAGCTTTGCGTGAAGCCGGTGCAATGGATTATACGATTATTGTTGCCGCAAATGCCTCTGAACCGGCATCGTTGCAGTTTATTGCCCCATATTCCGGATGTTCAATGGGTGAGTATTTCCGTGATAATGGTATGCACGCTTTGATCATCTATGATGATTTATCAAAACAAGCCGCAGCATATCGTCCGGTTTCCTTGCTTTTACGCCGTCCGCCGGGTCGTGAAGCATATCCGGGTGATGTCTTTTATTTGCATAGCCGCTTGCTTGAACGTGCCGCAAAACTCTCAAAAGAAAAAGGCAGTGGTTCTTTGACTGCACTGCCCGTCATTGAAACCCAAGCGGGCGACGTTTCGGCATATATTCCTACAAATGTGATTTCGATTACCGACGGTCAAATTTATCTTGAGTCTAACCTCTTTAATGCGAATATCCGTCCGGCACTCAATGTGGGTATCTCGGTATCGCGTGTGGGTGGTAATGCGCAAATCAAGGCGATGAAAAAAATTGCCGGTACACTTCGCGTAGAGCAAGCGGCATTCCGCGCTCTTGAAGCGTTTGCACGCTTTGGTTCTGACTTGGACAAGGCAACGCAACAGCAGTTGTTACGCGGTTATCGTTTGACTGAAATCATGAAACAGAACCAATATTCTCCGCTACCTGTAGAGAATCAAATTGTCATTATCTATGCCGCAACGAATGGCTATTTGGACAGTATCCCTGCAGGTGAAGTTGTTCGTTATGAGCGCGAATTACTTGAGAAAATGGCAGTAGCGCATAAATCAATTTTGGATGCTATTGCAGACAAAAAAGATTTGACAGAAGAAATTGTAAAAGATCTGAAACAAGTGCTCGAAGCATTTTCGCGTTCCTTCCAATCATCAGTGAAGTAACATTATGATCGTCGTTACAGGCGGTGCCGGTTTTATCGGGTCATGTTTTGTCAAGACGCTGAATGACCGGCGCCGCTTTGACGTATTGGTGGTCGACACTTTGAAACATTCAGCAAAGTGGAAAAACCTCGTCGGTAAAAAATACCTTGATTTTGTCAACAAGCATGACTTTATCGAGCAGTTAGTTGCCGGCGATTATGGGGCAGAGATTGAAGCTATTGTTCATCTTGGTGCTTGTAGTTCGACAACAGAAACTGATGGTGATTATCTTCTAGAGAATAATTATCGCTATTCCATGCACTTGGCAGAATACTGTCATCAGCGGAATATTCGCTTCGTCTATGCAAGCTCTGCCGCAACCTATGGTGCAGGCGAGCAAGGGTACAGCGACTATGTATTCGATGAGTTACAACCGCTGAATATGTATGGTTACTCTAAGCACTTGTTTGATCAATGGGTGCTTCGCAATGGTTTAGAACATAAAGTTGTCGGACTAAAATTCTTTAATGTGTTTGGTCCGAATGAATATCACAAAGGTGAAATGGCGAGTGTGGTGTATAAAGCATATCGTCAAATTATCGAAACAGGAAAGCTACGACTCTTTAAGTCTTATCATCCTGAGTATGTCGATGGTGAATTCAAGCGCGACTTCGTGTATATCAAAGATATTTGCGAGACTATGTGGAATTGTCTGCAACTCGGTGAAGTATCGGGTATCTTCAATCTGGGTACAGGGAAAGCGCGGAGTTGGAATGATCTTGCTCATGCCGTTTTTTCTGCGATGGGCAGAGAAACTGCCATTGAGTATGTTGATATGCCCGAACACATACGTGGACAGTATCAGTACTTTACACAGGCAGATATGACGAAACTGCAAACAACTCGTGCCTATATTGCCCCCCGGACACTTGAAGAAAGTGTTAGTGATTATGTACAAGAATATCTGGCACAACAGTATCGCTACATGTAAATCAGTACACAGTGTTGTTGCTAGCCAAACAATTTGAAAAAAAATCTTTTGTTTCTTTTTTGATTTTCGAGCATTCCTATGCCTTCATTACGTGATATTCCTTTGCGCATTGGTGCAGTAAAAACCATTGCTAAAATTACTTCTGCTATGAAAATGGTAGCCGCGGCAAATATGCGGAAAGCGCAAAATGCTGTATCTGCGGCACGTCCGTACTCGGAGAAGTTAGCGCATGTTCTCCGTCTTGTGGCTAATGATGCCGAAATTATGGCAAATCCATTTTTCGTGAAGCGTGATAAAATTCAGAATATTGCTCTTATTGTTATCAGTGCTGACCGTGGTTTGTGTGGAGGTTTTAACAATAACCTGACAAAAGCATCCGAACAACACATCAAAAAACTGCAAGCAGAGCATCCGAAAGCTAAAATTCATCTCATTACCGTTGGTCGACGCGCATCCGAACATTTTGTGAAGCGTAATGCCAATGTTCACTCGGCATTTTCAGGGATTTTTACAGGGTTGAATGTCTCGGTAGCACAGGAAATCTCACGGATTGCGACAAGCGGTTTTTTGAATGAAGAATTCGATATGGTACAAATCATTGTAAATCAATTTGTGTCGATGATGAAACAGGTGCCGACGGTAACGGATTTCTTGCCAATCTTACCACCGACAGATGCAACTACTTCTGCGAAGAAAACCGATAAAACCGAATACATTTTTGAACCTTCGAAGGAAGAAGTTCTGAATAGCTTGTTGCCTAAGCACTTGAATATGCAAGTTTGGCGGAGTTTGCTTGAGTCGAATGCGGCAGTGCAGTCAGCACGGATGTTTGCAATGGAAAATGCAACTAACAACTCAAAAGAGCTGACACGGGTACTGACCTTGTCGTATAACAAAGCACGCCAAGCAGCAATCACCAAAGAAATTCTCGAAATTGTCGGTGGTGCTGAAGCATTGAAAGGATAAGCTCCGAATTTTATATCTTCG
>DHLT01000101.1:0-5055 GCA_002405405.1 Ignavibacteria bacterium UBA4661
CTGACACAATATCGAGCAACAAGCGCCGGTGCAAAACTAAATACATTTTCTACGTCCTTACAAAACACAACACTTGCCAAAACTATACCTATTAGTTGGCTGAATACCGATGCTTTCGTAGGTCATGCAACATTCTCACCATCGGGACAATGTATTGTTTTTTCCTCTGACCGTACAGATTATGGCAGTTCCGGCAAGTGCGATCTTTTTTTAGCAGAACTTGTTAATGGTACATGGACTATCCGTAATATGAATTATCGTGCATCCAATGGAAGCGAGAGCGGACCCAATGGCAGTAATGATGAAATTACTCCCTTTTTCGCATCAGATAGTGTACTGTATTTCGCTTCCAACAGTCATGCGGAGCCACGTACAGATTTCAATATCTACTATGTTGTTCGAGAAGACAATGGTCATTGGAGCACACCTACTCTTGTTGAATCCTTGAGTGGTCCTGCTGACGATACCGACCCCTGTCTGCTCAACGATGGTACGATACTCTTTGCATCAAACCGTATGGGAGGCTTAGGTGGATTTGATTTGTATTATGCACGTCCCGCCGACAATCAGCCTACCACACTTACCCGAACACCTACTTCGCGTCCCGAAATTCTTATCATAACTCAACCTGATCGTATTCGCTGGAAAAACTCTACCCTCCTTGAAACATTCCCTTTACTACCATTCATTTTTTTTGGAGAGAATTCAACGCAATTACCGCCTGAGATTAAAACACTGAGTTCTGCCGATGCCGCTTTATATGACCCTGATCGTATTCGGGCAACGTCGCTCACAGCATATTTTGAGATACTGAATATTCTTGGCAAAAGAATGCAGTTCTACTCCAACACGACTATTGAGTTGATTGGTACAGCGTTGACTCGAGAAACAACGTCGACACGTTCAGCAAAAGATATAGCTCGTACTCGTGCTGAAACTGTACGATCATATTTGCATCAGGTATGGGGCATTGCCGATGATCGCATGACTATCCGCAGTACGGTACTTGAATCATCGCCAACACTCCCGACATCGCGTATTGATGAACTTCGTACAGTTGAGATCCGCACGCAATCTGCTATTCTTCTAGCTCCAATTCGTATGGGTATGGAGCAAGTATTTCCAATGACTGATACTTTACTGATTCGCTTAGAAAAACGAAATACTATACCACACACTCAATGGACACTTTCTGCCAGATTGCAAGGGATGCCTCTGACGACCAATTCCGGTCATCAATTACCGGCAGTTGAAATTGTTCCGCTTCACCAAAAAAACATCCTTCTTCAACAAGGAGCATCATCGATTAGCATCGAAGCAACAATTGCACGCAACGGACAAAATGAATCACCGACTTCAACAACAATAGATGTCCCTATTGAGCGTATCGACGAGCGTAAAGATTCCATTCTTCGATTTACCTTACTTACGAATGTTATTGATAATAAGTCCGTACTTACGCAAGAAGTACGACAACAAATTGCACTGATCGCAAAACGAATTGGTAAAAATATGCGCGTCCTTATTCGTTCGGCTTATGATGGTTCCCTTCCCCCCGATGAAGCCCAAAGCGTGACTCATCAGCAAGCACAGTTAATTCAATCCGCCTTACAACAGTTGCTCGCACCGTCGATTGCATTAACAGTAAGTTTTGATACTCGTGGACTTGGCAATGCACCACAGTATGATAACAACCAAAGCTATGGTCGATTGTATTCGCGTTCCGTTATTATTCAAATCGACCGCCCTTGATCTGTTTTTTCTCTTCTTTGACTTATGACAGTTTCCTCATGCTCTTCGCTGATTACAGCAACGCTGATCGTTCGCAATGAAGCAACAACAATTACACGTGCACTTCTCTCCCTTAAACCATATGTAGCAAGAATGATCGTTGTCGATACAGGTTCAACTGATGCAACACCGCAAATTTGCTCACGACTTGGTGCCGAGGTTTATTACTCTTCATGGGAAAATGATTTCGCACAAGCACGAAATGCGGCACTTACATATGTGCGTACACCTTGGACTCTTTCTATCGATGCTGACGAAGAACTTGCACAGAATGAATGGCAAGAATCACTGGATTTCCTTGCTGATCATATGAATAACCATCAGTGTGGAGGTATCAATGTGATACTTTATAACATCTTGCAGTCAGGTACTACGGCAACAACTCATCGCTATACACGACTTTTTCGTACTCATCCTTCTATTCGTTATGCAGGAGCAATTCACGAACAAATTCGTCCATCCATTGAAGAGTTGGGATTCTTTATTGCTGAAAGTACAATCATGATTCGGCACTATGGTTATGCAGAAAATCGTGCAGACAAAATTGAGCGAAATCGTATACTTCTTCAGCAAGCAATAGCCGATGATGATTCTGCATGGAATCGCTATCATTTAGCAATGACAGAATTCAGTGCGCAGCACACTTCACGTGCAAAAGAACTTTTTCAATCAGTACTACACAGCACAATGCTTACGCAGGAGCAGACAGAACTTGCCCGCCTACGATTGGCACAGATAGCACTTGGAGCGAGTAGATATGATGAGTGTTTGGAATACACAATGTTTGAAAGCTCCGATCTCCACCGAGAAGGATTCCGCCATTATATTCGAGCAACAGCATATTTGCAGAAAAAAGAAATCGCCGCGATGCTCATCGAACTAGAACATCACGGCGTTCAAATATCTTCTCTTGTTGATCAAACTAATGTTTCGCTAATGCGTTCGGTAGCCGACCATCTTCGTTCTGCAAAAACACACTGATTACAGACTACATTATGTACAATGATTATTCTTTGTCTTTGCGGCGTTCGTTTTCATCACCCTGAACAACTTCACCGGCACCGGCAGTTTTCATGCGAACATTTTTTGGTTTACCAAAGTAGGTTACAGTACCCGCACCTGCCACTCGCGCATCTAATTCTTCTGTCGCACTGACCGAAATATCACCTGCTCCGGAAAGCTTGACACGAGCCCGTTCTGCGGGCATATCACGCAGTGCAACATCACTGGCACCGGATACATCAACATTAATTTCGCGGGCTTTGCCTGAACCAATAACTTCACTCGCTCCGGCAGATTCCATCGTTAGTGCATTGGCAATTTGAACATTGTGCAATTGTATTTCTGCCATCCCGCTTGTCTGAATTTCAAGTGATTCGGTAGATAGATTATTCACAATAATTTGTGAGGCACCTGATGATTCGATTGAACTCAACGCTTTATTACCGATGCTTACCCTCAAATCACGATCACAATCAACATTCTGCTCTAAAGAAATGTATAGAATACCATTTCTAACAGATGTTCGCACATAACTCAGAACATTGTCATCACCCGATATCTTTACCTCCTTGTTTTCAGTACCATCAATTTCTACGACAAAATGCCCCTTGATACTTACACCGGTAAACTGCTCAACACTGCGTGTATCATTCTTCTCAACACCACTGCCTCGCACATTACCCCATGGTCCATTCCACCCTGCAAACGACCATTTCCCAATACGAAAGTCACCTCTTGAGCAACTGCTTGCAAATACAGCGATAACTACAAGAGCAAGAATAACAATCGTATGTACGTAATGTCGATGGTACGCTGGTGCAGAAGAATGATGTGTTGATTGGTTATTCATGAAGATACCACAAATGAAAAAATGACCCGAAAATCACTGTAAATTTTACTTTCACTATGAATATACGGTAGTATAGGGAAAAGTTACAACAAGGAGATGTTAATGCACAAAGATTCCTTTATGACTTGCACGGCATGTCGAACGGATTACTCAAACATTCGTATGATATTGCTGAACATAATGCAATAATGTGGCACATGCTGTTGATGAAATCAGTGTGTCCAATTCTGCATTAGCTTCAACACCAATACGTAAAGATTGTACTAGAAGAGGCGCAGATTCATCGTGCAAAAGCGAAAGAACAATTCCAAATTGCAATAAAAGTGGCTTTGTAAGTGCATCTAAGTCGCGACGTTGCGAAGAATGCAGATCCGGTACAGTCTTAAATTCCTTGCGCTCGCGCTCACTCCAACGTTCAAACTGAACGCGCTGATACACTTTTGATGCTTCAATTTGGTCACGAAAAAATTGTCGGGCTATCGACACAGGCAGTGAAAGTTGTTGTGCTAATTGCTCAACTGCATCCAAAATCATTTCTTCGCGCGCGTGATGGTCAATGGGTGCTGTATGATTCCATTTCCATCGTGCAACATCATAAGTCAGTCGAACACGTTGTCGCATCAACTCTATAAGATCATGCAAAGCAGTTGCTAGCATGGGATTATGCAAATGACGTACTTCTGAGATTTCCATGAAAGTAATCAGTAATAAAAAAACAACCACACAGTATGAATATTCTATTGTTTTCGATCGATCATTGTGCGCTCATAGTCACGAAGCACGGTATATAATTCTTTCGCAATTGCAGTACGAGCATTATTTAAAGTCGCCTGCATCGCCGCCACAATGTTTGTGCATGTACCTACCATACTATTCTCAGCAGGAACAATCCATGGACTATGAATAGTTTCACTCATACCTCGTCCGCGAATCTTAATCGTAAATTGGGGGAAAAGTTCTGTTTTGAGCGAATAATACTTCGCATCTTCTGTTTGAATGGTTGTTAAATCTTTTCCACCAACCACAGTGTTGTTACTCTGCGCCAATTGCGAATAAAAACTTACATACGATGCTGTTGAATCGGAATCCAATTGCGCTATCACAATTATATCATACTCCTCTTGTGCAACAGGCGACGGCATGAAATTGACCAAAGTAACTTTACTAAAAAATTGTTCAACTCCCATACGAATACCTACAGCATAGGTAGCACCGGAATTAAGCGCAACTCTCGTACCGGCGCAATATCCCTTTCCGTTTTTTTGTACTTCGTGGCGCGTCTGAAATGTTTGCATAGTTGGAGAAATCACAAGAAGTACTTTGCGTGCACTTTTCTTGGTATTGTCGGTCTGGGCGATAACATGGTCTATAGACACACAACAGATACATACTAGTATACTGCAGAAATATAG
>DHLT01000101.1:5176-12705 GCA_002405405.1 Ignavibacteria bacterium UBA4661
CAGTATACTGCAGAAATATATACTTCGATGATATATTCGAGAAGGGTTCATATTTGAAAACTCCTTTATGGTGAAGAACTGATGAGCTCTTGTTTGTTGATGTGAACACTCAATCTACAAATTCAACAGCATATAGACAGAATGAGAAGGGCGATAATACTTGCTATCATCGCCCTTGTTTGAATATTTATGTCAGCAGAGTACTCGTCAGAGTTTGTTATGCTTCTACCGCTTCTTGTGCATATTCTTCGATCGGCACACAAGCGCAAACAAGAGTGCGGTCACCATGTGTGTTATTGACACGCCCAACGGAAGGCCAGAACTTACGCTCACGAACATATCCCAAGGGGAATGCTGCACGCTGGCGACTATATGGGTAACTCCATTCATCGGCAGTAACGACAAATGCTGTATGCGGAGCATGTTTGAGCATATTATCATTTCTATCTAATAGTCCTGATTCAATTTCAGCGATTTCTTGACGAATGGCAATCATTGCTGAGCAAAAACGATCCAGTTCTGCTAATGCTTCACTTTCAGTCGGCTCGATCATCATTGTACCCGGCACAGGAAAACTCATTGTTGGCGCATGGAAACCATAGTCCATTAAACGCTTTGCAACATCCTCTGTTTCAATACCGGCGGTTTGCTTGAATTTCCGTAAATCAATAATAAACTCATGCCCTACACGACCATGAACACCACGATACAATACGGGGTAATGTTCTTGCAGACGTGCCATCATGTAGTTAGCATTCAGAATTGCTTGCTCTGTTGCTTGCTTCAAACCTGCTCCGCCCATCATACGAATGTACGTGTAAGAAATCAGCAAAATACTCGCACTGCCATAAGGAGCGGCAGAAACCGCAGTAATATGCGTTCTTGCTGTATTGCCATGCACCGGAGCAACCGAATGTGTTGGTAAAAATGGTTTCAAGTGTTCGGCAACACAAATAGGTCCCATTCCCGGACCACCGCCTCCATGAGGTATACAAAAAGTTTTGTGCAGATTAAAGTGATTGACATCTGCGTGAATAAGTCTTGGACTGGTCAAACCAACCTGTGCATTCATATTTGCGCCATCCATGTAGACTTGTCCACCATGTGCATGAACAAGATCACAAATCTCAACAATACGTTCCTCAAAAACACCGTGGGTAGAAGGATACGTAACCATAAGACAAGCAAGATTGGCAGAATGTTCTTCAACCTTTGCTTTCAAGTCATCTACGTCAATATTGCCATTCTCATCACATTTTATCACCACGACTTTCATACCTGCCATGACTGCGCTTGCAGGATTTGTACCATGTGCAGAAGAAGGAATCAATGCCACGGTACGATGCGATTCACCACGATGTGCATGATAAGCACGAATAACAAGTAAACCGGCATACTCGCCTTGCGCGCCCGCATTAGGTTGTAAAGAACATCCTGCAAAACCCGTAATTTCAGATAGCCAGGCTTCTAATTCTTGAAATATTGTTTGATACCCCTGAGTTTGATCTGCAGGCGCAAAAGGATGCAGTGCATTGAATTCCCGCCATGTGACAGGAATCATTTCTGCAGTAGCATTTAATTTCATCGTACAAGAGCCAAGAGCAATCATCGAATGTGTCAAGGATAAATCTTTATTCTCCAAGGCTTTGATATACCGCAACATCTCATGCTCAGTATGATACGTATTAAAAACAGGATGTGTTAGGTACGAACTTGTACGAACAAGATGTAGCGGATATGCAGGTGATAATGATTGTGACAAATCCTCCAAGCGAATCGCCGATCCGTTCTGCATGGACTTACCCAGAGCTTCTGCTACAACACCAAGAATACGCATGACATCATCAACAGTCGTTGTTTCATCAAGCGATACACCAAAAGCAGATTCCATGTAGCGGAAATTCATAGCATTACGCTCGGCAATCGTTCTTACTGTTCCGATAAACGAAGAATCTCCTGCAACTGTCAATGTGTCGAACCAAGTGTTATTGACTAATGTGAGACCGAGCTGTCGCAAGCCGCGCGCTAACACTGTCGTGAGAGCATGAGTATTTGTTGCAATAGACTTAATACCTTCCGCACCGTGATACACAGCATACATTGCAGCCATATTGGCAAGCAGTGCCTGCGCTGTACAAATATTACTCGTTGCTTTTTCACGCTTGATGTGTTGTTCTCGTGTTTGTAGTGCCATACGCAAAGCAACATTGCCTTGTGCATCAATTGACACACCGATAATGCGACCGGGTAAAGAGCGCTTATATTCTTCTTTCGTTGCAAAAAATGCCGCATGAGGACCGCCAAATCCAAGTGGCACACCAAAACGTTGTGCAGATCCCACACATACATCGGCACCGAACTCTCCGGGAGGTTTCAATAGTGCCAAAGACAATAAGTCAGCTGCAACAGTTACAAGCGCGTGATGTGCATGAGCAGTATCGCATAATTCAGCATAATCATGCACAGCACCATGCTGCGTCGGATATTGAAGAATCACACCAAAAATCGTATCGTCCCACTCTGCAAGCAGCTGTTCATGATTACCGACACGAAGTTCAACACCCAAGGGTGCGCAGCGTGTTTTTAGAACTTCGATTGTTTGTGGGAAACATAGCTCAGAGACAAATAATGTCTGTGCGCGACGTTGTATAAGTTCTTTTGCACGAAGTGAATACATGAGCTGCATTGCTTCAGCAGCGGCGGTTGCTTCATCAAGGAGCGATGCCCCCGCAATTTCCATTTTTGTCAAATCAATAATCATCGTTTGAAAATTCAGCAGAGACTCCAAACGTCCCTGAGCAATCTCCGCTTGATACGGCGTGTACTGCGTGTACCAACCGGGGTTTTCCATGATGTTACGAAGAATAACATTCGGTGTGTGTGTATCATAAAATCCCAACCCGATGTAATTCTGGAAAACTTTATTCTGTTTAGCAAGCGACTGCAAATGAGCTAATACTTCTTGTTCACTCATCGGCGCAGGAAGATTCAGCGGTGTTGTCATCCGGATCGATCCAGGTACTGTTTCGCTAATAAGTTGTTCAACCGATTCAGCACCGATTGTTGCCAACATGGTATCAATATCCTGCTTAGTATGACCGATATGACGATTCACAAATTCATCATAATGCGCAAACGAAGTACTCATGGTATTGTAGAAAAAATAAGAATGGAAGGAAACAGAACCGTTTTGGTCTCCCCTGCTGTCGATTGTATCACCATACTATATCGATATAAGGTATTTGTTCTGTCTTGAAACGCAAAAATACTGCGGAAAGTTCGTATAAGAGAAAAGTTCTTTATACTATGATCTCATCAATATTCTGTGCTTTTTGTGGAATCAATACGGTAGTCGCAAGGAACAATATGCAGATCTGCCCCAAGAAGAGCAGCCCCTTAATAACTCATATATGGTTGCACACTTCAAACTAGTGGACGATAGCATCCGGTAACAACACCATGAACGATTAATTCATCATGCTCACTAATCGTAATAGGTTTGTATTTAGTATTCTCCGGCATAAGCATCGTTCTACCATTCAGGTGATATAAGCGTTTAACGGTCATTTCTCCATTTAAGCTGGCAATCACGATATGATTATGGCGTGGCTGAACATGGTAATCAACGATAATGAGATCGCCATCAAAAATCATGGCATTCTCCATTGAATCGCCTCGTACACGAAGCAGGTATGTGCTTGTTGGATGCGGCACTAAATCATGAAATACTCGTTGTGTACGCTCAATGGTATCTTCAACGGGCACAGGTCGTCCCGCCGAAACGCTCCACATATACAAAGGTAATTCTACATACAAATCCTCCTCGTTGCGAGCAACAAAAGTTGGATCATTCAGCAAATCTTCGTAGGCAAATTTTATCATGAATGTACGCAATAGTAAATGTGCCGATAATAATAAATCATGTCCCTCATAGAGTACATGAATTTCTGCTCTACATTAATGTTGTCTGCAAGTTACAAATCATTTACAGTTCACAATCTGGCTCTTTGGCAAGAGTTCGGGACGATACTCAAAGTGCATGGTATCAAAATGCCACCATTTTCCGCCCCAAATGAATCCGTATTTCTCAAAAATTTCTACAATAGCAAGCGGGATGCGTATCTTGTATTCTCGGACACCTTGGGCATTGGTCTTTTCCCATTGCCAGTAGTGCGTGTACTGCAAGTTGAGATCAACCGCAATACCAAAGCTATGCATGCTTTTGCGGTTAGTACGAGCAATCACGCGATAGGCATAGCCTCCCACAGGATTCTTGCAGTACTTGTGCAATGAATCGGGTAATTGACGAAGTTCATGTTCGACCTTACGTAATTGTTCTGCAACGCCATTAACGGTACTTACCTGTAATTTTTTTCCGAAAAAGAGAACGGTCGTGAGTTTGCTTTCAATTTCTGCGGGTGTACGCCCGTATAGTGCTTCAAAGAATTCTGTGCAACGTACCCGTGAAGAGTCGTATGCAAAAGGAATTGTCGCATCATACACACGCCCGACAGGATAGACCACACCACGCATTTGGTCGCGGAGCGAAGCAGAATCCAACAGTGCATCATATGTGGTAAAATGCTTACCGCCATCGTATGGCAAGCGTACACCGTTGCGAAAAACAACTGTGTTACCCTCAATGCGATCAACTGTACAAGGATATGCTCGTACCAATTGTTGTGCATAGGTGGTATCAGCACTTTGTGCCTCTTGACATAGACTGAGAAGTAAACACACATACCAAACACCGAAAAAAAACTTTTGCATCGGACACTCCTCAATGTATTTTGGCTATTGTGTAATTGTTGCTCATCGCAAAAGAATCCTATGAGCATGTTGTGGGACTTCTTCATTTCTTTTTGCCATGATGATCACTCATTCACAGCGACGTGCATTGTACCCGGGTACATTTGACCCTATGACCTTAGGGCATCTTGATGTTGTCGAACGTGCCGCTCAGCTCTATGACGAAGTCGTGGTTGCTGTGGCTCAAAATGCCAACAAAAAACCCTTATTCCCGGAAACAACTCGTGTCGAGATGATTGCTGATGCTGTACGCCATCTGCCTAATGTTCGTGCAGATAGCTTTAGTGGTTTGACTGTTGATTTTGCTCGTTCAATCGGTGCATGTGCCATTGTTCGCGGTTTAAGAGCCATCAGTGACTTTGAGTATGAAATGGGTATTGCTCTCGTCAATCGCCGTCTCAATCCTGAGGTTACCACTGTTTTCCTTATTGCCAATGAAAAATTTACGTATTTGAATTCATCAATTGTGCGTGAGCTTGCTCGTCATCGACAAAATGTAACAGACTTTGTTACGCCGTTTGTACAAGCGCGACTGCTGGAGGTATTTCCGAAGGAGTAAATGATTGTCCCTCCATAACACGATAGAGACATTCATTCAACGACTCTGCCGAATGATTCCAATCAAATGCTCGTGCCCACTGAATTGCACCTTCGGAAAGGTGCCGACGCAACGACTCATCGTTTATGACCCGGGAAAGCACATGAGCAAGTTCATCAATACTACCATAGCGATATAGAATACCGCTTTTGCCATCGCGGACAGAATCTCGCAAACCCGGAGAGTTTGCCG
Organism: Ignavibacteria bacterium UBA4661; assembly: GCA_002405405.1. Taxonomy (GTDB): domain Bacteria; phylum Bacteroidota; class Ignavibacteria; order Kapaibacteriales; family UBA4661; genus UBA4661. The sequence goes on from DHLT01000101.1 coordinate 10,776, forward strand.
ATACTACGGGCGTACCGCACGCATTTGCTTCGATATTGACAATTCCCCAACCTTCTTTCATCGAAGGGTTGACCATACACCATGCTTCTGACAATAAGTGCACCTTTTCTTCTTCGCTAATAAAACCAACAAATGAAACAGCTTGAGCAATACCCAATTCTTTAGATAACTCTTTCAATTCTTGCTCTGCCTCGCCACGCCCGGCAATCACCAAATCAGCTTGCGGATGATGTTGCAATACCATGCAAAAGGCACGGAGCACATGATCAATACTTTTGTATCGTTTTAGACGTCCACAATATACGATGCGCGGATGCACAGTTTTAGCAGTTATAGCAAAAGGAAACTGCTCTTTTGTGATGCAATTAGGGATAATAGTAAAATGTGAACGATCACATCCACGCCGGATAAATTCTTGTGTTGTACTATCCGAAACACTAACAAATTGTGTTGTACGATAGACAAGAGGGACAAGCATTTCTGCACCATACACGTATGATCCTCCTACAATGCCAACTTCAGTAAAGATACTCGTACCGAAAAAATGATGTGCAAGAGCAAGCAGTGGCTTGCGAACAAAGAGTGGTGTAAAAAAAGGAATTTTGTTGATATCATCAACGATAATATCATACTGCTCATGACGCAAAGTCCGCAGATAACGATATAAGACGACCATATTAAATATGTTGCGATGCCCTTCGCGTATGATTGTAACACCATCAACAACTTCATGTTTTTTTGCACCGGGAAACATACAACAGAAGAGTGTAACACGATGACCATGCTCTGTTACCAATCGCGTAAACATTTCGCGAAGATGCGTTTCAGCACCACCGGCAAATGGATTCATCCAACATTGCCAATTCAACACCAGAATATGAAGGGGTTTACGTTGTTCTTGCTGTCTTGCTTGTTGCAGTGAGTGATTCTTGTTCCCTGCATTCTTTTGCTCATTACTTCTATGCATCATTTCACCCGCGTAAATTCAATGCGCCGATTGCGCTGTTTATTCTGTGCTGTTGTATTCTCCTCTATCGGGCGATCAGGATCATAGCCACGATCTATGAGTCGTTTGTGATCATCTCCTCGCGCCTCCAGCCACGCTTTAACAGCATCATCTCGATCTTGTGATAGCGCAATATTCTTATNNCTATTCTGTGCAGTTGTATTCTCCACTATCGGGCGATCAGGACCATAGCCACGAGCTATGAGTCGTTTGAGATCAACTCCGCGCGCCACCAGCCACGCTTTAACAGCATCAGCTCGATCTTGTGAAAGCGCAATATTCTTATCACGTTTGCCATCGCTGTCAGTATGCCCTGCAATTTCAACAACAACATCCGGAACCGTCATAAGTGAGCTGTACAGTGCCTCCAATATCGGCTCAGAGCTGGCACGAATCGTTGCTTTACCAACATCGAATTCTATTCCTTCCAAAATCATCGACCCACCTTGCGGTAGCATTTGCATTTGTTGCTGGGCAGTAGTGTTCACCGGACGTAATGCACGCTCATCATCTCGTTGATCGAGCGGATTAGTGCGTCGCTGAATTTCAACTCCATCAACAGCCCCACCGCCATCACTATCAGAAATCAGAGGATTGGTACGGTACTTCTGCAACTCTTCGCTATCGTTCAAACCATCACCATCGGTATCGGCTAGGGTCGGATTGGTTTTTGTACGGAGAATTTCTTCATCATCACGCAGACTATCATTATCCGTATCGGCTTTTGTCGGTGATGTTTTATGGATACGGACCTCATCGCCATCGCTCAAGGTATCACCATCACTATCACGATTGATCGGGTCGGTAAGATAACTCAAAATTTCTTCGCCATCCATTAAGCCGTCGCCATCGGTATCCGCGACAAGAGGATTCGTTTTGAAGGAGATATTTTCTTGTTGATCATTCAAACAATCACCATCACTG
>DHLT01000002.1:0-3044 GCA_002405405.1 Ignavibacteria bacterium UBA4661
CAATACTTTCTTTGAATTCACGATGGAAAAGAGAACGTATCGAAGATAGAACACCTTCTTTCTTGATGTGCGAGTGATAGACCTTAGTAAGATTACGAACAGAAATTGCCGGAGCCATACGGTAGTGCTACAAGGAGTCAAAAAATGAATAGACAAAAATAGGTTATGAGTCCAAACGCACCTCTTCGCGTTCGCGGGCTGAGGTATAGAGTGCCTCGATAAGTCGCATATGAGCAACAGCTTCATGACCTGTTGATATAACCGGAACAATATCGCGCACGGCATTAAGAAAATGTGATATTTCTGTATGATATGATTTGTGATAGAGGGTCGAACGATTGCGTACAGGCATATCTTCAATGGTACGAAATTCACTGCCTACACGCTTGACTAATTTAAGTGGGTTGATATACGCACTGCCTTTAGCACCAAAGAGATTGCAATAATATAATTCCTCTTCAGGACGATTCAGTGACCAACCTACTTCCAGTGTTGCTACGCTATCATTAGCGAAGTGGATCATCGCTGAAAGAAAATCTTCAACATTCTTTGTTTGGTGATGTTGCATGACGGCGCGCACTGAATGTACAGTGGGGTAATTCAAAAACCACAGCATCAAATCTAAAAGTACTATCCCTAAATCCACGGTTACACCGCCACCGGATAAATCAGCTTGGGCAAGCCATCGTTGTTCGCTTGCTCGTTGTTTCAACCACCCTGCTTTAAGGTATGTTACGTTTCCAAGTTCACCACGATCAAGATAGTTTTTCAAGAGCATGGTATCGGCACGAAAACGGTGGTTCATTGCTATCATGAGTTTGCGTTGTGTTGCATGTGCTTTGTCGTTGATAGCAACCGCTTCAGAATACGTACGAGCAATTGGTTTTTCGACGAGAATGTCTTTGCCCATTTCCAAACAAGCAAGAGCAGTCTCATAATGAGCATCTGTACTGGCGGTAATAATAACCGCATCCAGATCTTCAATATGCGCTAGTTCACTTATGTCTTTGCATACAGTAGGCACTGCAAATTTTTCGGCAACAATTTTTGCTTTGGATTTATTGCGATCGCAAAGCGCAAGAATATGCGAACCGGAAAGTTTTGCAAGGATTGGCAGGTAGGTTGTCTGTGCCATATTACCTGCGCCAACAATAGCGATACCAAGCTGTTTCATGAGCAATTACAAAGAAGAGCAATAAAAAAATATGTCTGCAAATATACTATCGCTTTGCCTTGCTTGCAGGCAATGCTTTTGCACGAACAGAAGATTTTTTACCGGCTTGCATAATGCTTTGCGATTCTTTGTGTTGAGGAGTCGTAGCACTATGCGATCGTTGTAGAGCCGTAATAATATCACCCAAACCATCAAGAAGTACTTGCAACTGATCAGTAGTACTGACAACATTGTGCGAAGATTGAGTAAGATTGCCAATCGATGTTGAAATCGTATGAGCACTCCGCGTAATGTCTTGTACTACATGAGATTGCTCCTCAACTGCTGCGGCAAGACTTGCAATAATGTCTGATACCGAAGCGGTCTTGTGGGTAATAGCACGTAGCGCATCTTCTGTCTGAGCTGTAAGTGACTTACCTTGTTCTACCTGATGTGTCCCTTCGTGCATACTCTGTACAGCAGTTTTTGTATCACCCTGAATTGTTTGAATCATTCGTGCGATTTCCTTGGTTGCTTTTTGTGTGCGCTCAGCAAGTTTACGCACTTCATCTGCAACAACTGCAAAACCACGTCCCTGCTCACCGGCGCGGGCAGCTTCAATTGCGGCATTCAGTGCCAGCAAATTTGTTTGATCAGCAATTTCTTCAATGACCTGAATAACCTCGCCAATTGTTTCGCTTGATCGACCAAGTTTCTCAATGATCTCTGCGGAGTGCATCACTGCTGTTGCAACGCGATTCATACCATGTACAGTTTCTTCAATGACTGCACCGCCACGATTAGCTTCTACTTTGGCAGACTCTGCTTCATGGCTGACTTGTGTTGTTTGTTTGCTACTGTCGCTAAGAGCGGCGGACATTTCTTCGATAGCTGAAACAATTTCATTGGTCTGCGTTGACTGTTGGGCAATATCTTCAGAAATATTTCCTGCACTTTCTGTGAGAGATGTGATCGAACTGCTGAGAGATTCAAATGCTCCATGCAAACGTTCAATTAATTCACTGATTTCTTCCTCAACTGCTTCACGATCTTTTTCTGCTTGAATGTCAATAACCGTACCACCTATATGCACTGCACGACCTTCGCTATCGCGCATAACAAAACCTGATGTGCGCATCCAACGCGGACCTCGGGTTGTCATAATGCGATATTCTTGGTTGTACTCTCGCGATTTTCCCTGAGCAAAATCAGTAAAACCCGTTGCCATTGCGTTGCGATCATCAGGGTGAACAGAATTCAACCAATCACTTGTACCCAAATACTCGCGCGAAGGAATACCGACCATTGCATACATAGTGTCAGACCACCATAGTTTTGTATTTGGATGGGCGAGGTCATTAGGGGCACCGAACATCACATGCCAAAATCCCGCAACAGAATCAGTGGTCAAGACATTAACTCGCGCGACTAATTCTTCATTTTTGAGGTCACGCATATAGCGTTCATGAATATCTTGATTAACACCGGTTACCCGTAGTGCTACACCCTGATCATTACGTATTGTTTGACCGATCGTGCGATACCAGCGATACTCGCCGGATTTGTGCTGTAAACGATAGGTAACATCATAAATCGTCTTACCGGATTTGTCGGCAAAATGTTTATCAAATTGTGCAAAAACATTACCGACATCATCAGGGTGAATACGGCTCGACCATGATGTAACGCGATTGGGGAACTCACGTTCATCAGTAAAACCAAGCATTTTGAGCATGCTCTCAGAATACCATATCGTGTTATCAGGATGATTGGCATTCCCATGCTTGACGAGAATTTCCCACATACTGATTTGCTGTTCAACTGCTTTCATCAACGAGTGAAAACGGTCAGCAGTTTCCTGAAGTCTTTTATCGGTGAAAAGTTGTGTAAG
>DHLT01000002.1:3184-3871 GCA_002405405.1 Ignavibacteria bacterium UBA4661
AATTTGGTGTCGATGATGAGTAAACATGTCTCGCATTGCAGCAATGATGACAACGATGCATGCATGTCAAGTTAGTGAAGCATACGCAGATATACTACACCATATTGTGGAATTTTACAGAGATTTTTTATCCTCTATACTCGCCGTAAGAAAAGGAGCATTATGAATATTCGCACCATAAAATTGCAGAACAACATAAAAAATATGAACTTTGCTATGTAAAGATGCATAATATCATGGCATACGACCCATTATGTGGTGTGCAGAGAGCGGTATTTTGTCTCGTTTTTGTTACTCATGTAAGAGTACTTTTTTCGTTGGTTTTATATGATACATCATCCCATAGCTGATCTTCTTCGTGAACGTATTTTGATTTTAGATGGTGCAATGGGCACGATGATTCAACGCTACTCTTTAGATGAAGCGGCTTTTCGTGGCACTGCAATCGAGAGTAATGGTCATGTGCATCATGCGGGGTGTCGTCATATAACTATGGCACGCGGTGGAGAATTTGATGCTCAGCAACATCGCCATGATCTACAAGGGAATAATGACTTTCTTGTGCTCACGCAGCCGGATATTATCAGAAATATTCATCGAGAGTATTTTGAAGCAGGAGCAGATATTGTCGAAACGAATACCTTTAATGCGACAGTCATTTCGCAAGCTGATTACGAAACACAGTCG
>DHLT01000002.1:4001-5055 GCA_002405405.1 Ignavibacteria bacterium UBA4661
CATTTCGCAAGCAGATTACGAAACACAGTCGCTTGCTTATGATTTGAATCTTGCCGCAGCGCGATTAGCTGTTGATGTAGCACGCGATTTTACTGCTCGTACTCCGCATAAACCTCGCTTTGTTGCAGGGGCAATCGGACCAACGAATAAAACATTGTCATTGTCGCCGGATGTGAATAATCCCGGCTATCGTGCAACATCATGGCAGGAAGTTGTAACAGCATACAAAGAGCAAACACTTGGTTTGTTGCAAGGTGGTGTTGATCTGCTCTTGATCGAGACAATTTTTGATACGCTCAATGCAAAAGCTGCAATCTATGCCGTACAAGAAGCATTCCATGAGTTTGGAAAAGAAGTACCGGTGATGATTTCAGGAACAATTGTTGATATGAGTGGGCGCACATTGTCCGGTCAAAACACGGAGGCATTTTGGAATTCGGTCTGCCATGCTCCGGCACTTTTGTCGGTGGGATTGAACTGTGCACTCGGTGCAGAGCAAATGCGTCCTTTTATCGAAGATTTATCGCGAGTAGCAACATCGTTTGTCTCGTTGTATCCGAATGCCGGACTACCGAATGAAATGGGTGGCTACGACGAAACACCTGCTATGATGACGGCGGTACTTCAAGAATTTGCCGAGAGTGGATTCTTTAATATTCTCGGCGGATGCTGTGGTACAACACCCGATCATATTCGTATGATGGCAGAAATGGCAGCAACGATGAAACCTCGCACTATTCCACATCGTCCGCGCTATATGCGATTGTCAGGATTGGAGCCGGTAGAACTAAGACCCGAGACAAATTTTGTCAATGTTGGAGAACGCACAAATGTTACGGGTTCGATCAAGTTTGCCCGTTTGATCCGAGAGGAGAAATATGAAGAAGCTCTTGATATTGCTAAACAACAAGTCGAGAATGGCGCGCAAATCATTGATATAAACATGGACGAAGGCATGTTGGATTCAGAAGCCGTGATGGTAAAATTCTTGAATCTTATTGCCTCCGAGCCGGACATTGCTAAAGTGCCTATCATGATCGATTCTTCGAAGTGG
>DHLT01000002.1:5182-5825 GCA_002405405.1 Ignavibacteria bacterium UBA4661
TAAGTGGTCGGTTATCGAAGCAGGTTTGCAGTGTGTCCAAGGAAAAGCGATTGTCAAATCTATTTCATTGAAAGAGGGCGAAGAGGCATTCATTCGCTATGCACGCAAAGTTCGTCAGTATGGTGCGGCAGTCATTGTTATGGCATTCGATGAGCAAGGGCAAGCCGATACATTTGAGCGACGTATCGAGATTTGCGAGCGCGCTTATCGTATTCTGACTACCCAAGTTGGCTTTCCGGCTGAAGACATCATTTTCGATCCGAATATTCTTACTGTAGCAACAGGCATTGAAGAACACAATAACTATGCTGTCGATTTTATTCGTGCTACGGCATGGATTAAACATCATCTGCCCGGTGCCAAAGTATCGGGTGGTGTTTCGAATATCTCATTCTCTTTTCGTGGTAATGAGCCGGTACGGCGTGCTATGCATACGGCATTTCTGTATCATGCAATCAAGGCAGGGCTTGATATGGGAATTGTAAATGCAGGACAGATCGACGTGTATGATGAAATTCCCAAAGATCTTTTGGAACATGTCGAAGATGTTTTGCTCAACCGCCGTCCGGATGCAACGGAGCGCTTGGTTAATCTTGCCGATCGCTTTAAACAAGATTGTAGTGAAACAAATGAAATTAAACAA
>DHLT01000290.1:0-5242 GCA_002405405.1 Ignavibacteria bacterium UBA4661
CGGCGAGGGCGATACAGCACAAGTTGCGATTTTCTTCTCGGATATGCGTGTAACAGGCAAGCTCCGCACGGTCATCAATTGGCCCGATGTAGTAGATTTGAAGTTGGCGGCGGACTTGGATATTTACCCATCGAAACAGCAGTATGTGTTTGATGCACGAGCGCAAGCACGGATTCTCAATACGTTCGACATCAACAATGCACGCGTGGTGCTGGCATCTCGGTATCCGATTAGTTTCTCTGATCCGAATACGGGGTTGAGTGTCAACTATAGTTCGTTCACAGGATTATTCGGCGGAGCGGCAGTAACCTTTATTGACCAAAGTCTTTCAACTGACATTGATTTGGGTATCACTGATATTACTCTGCGTGGCTCTGTCTATGCGGCTGGTGCGGCATATATGACGGTCGAGCCGCGTATCGGTAAAAAAGTGGTAGGTATTCCGGTGCCATCATTGAAGATAAGCGGTGGAGCAAAAATGTATGCTTTGGCGCAGGGATCAGGTCGTGCAGTCGGTGTACGATTGAAAGGATTTGTCGAGGGTAATATCGAAGGCAGTATGAGCGGTGGTTTCTTGCAACCGAGCAAATACAGTGGCAAGGGAGACTTTACCCTGAAAGCATCAGCAAGCCTTGGCGATTGCAGTGCCAGTTGTAATAGTGCCAACATTTGTGTGTACGCTTTTGGTGGTGGTGCGGCGGCAAAAATTTGTTTGAGTATTGGCGCAGGATTCTCCATAGATTCGAGTACGGGTCAGTACAGCTACAACTTTGATTTTTAGGGTGTGAATTTACACGCGGTTTTGTAGGGACATGCCATGGCATGTCCCTACTTGTTTCATGGAAGAAGGTCGCGTAGGCGAACCAGCGTGTTCGCCCGCGCAATGTGGTTTTTCTTAACCCGTTCGCTGATTCTGTCAAAGGATGGTGCCATTGTGGGTATTTTGTGCGCTTCGACCCTTCGGCAAGCTCAGGGCGGCGCAAGCTCAGCAAACATTCTTTACGAATATGATGGTAGTGAGTTTTCCGCGTTTCGGTGCACATTTCCACTGACTCAATACACCGCTCCACTCGCAACACGATGACATATTCCTACTCCCGCTCAATATCGCTTCCCACAATACGAGGCAGAGCAGGGAGAAGTCGTGTCAAGAGAGGGATTGCTTCTTGTAGAGAAAGAACTACTTGAGAAAATCTTCCTTCGCGATTGTTGTAGGGAATATCCACGCGAAGGACGCTTTGTGTTCCGATGAGCGATGGAAAGCGTAACCGTAAGCCCACGCCATACACCACATCAAAAGCGTCGTTAGCAGTCTTGCGTGTTTCAGCGAGTGCTGTTTCCGTTCGTACACCATATCCCGCATCAGCAAATAAGGCACATGATAAGCCGAGCTGTGCTGTACCCACAAGACGTGGTGTTTCGAGATCGGTATTGAAAAGAAGGCGGTTGTCGCCTGCAAGAGCATTGGCAGAATATCCGCGAAGTCCTGCGGTATGATCGATCATTAATTGTCGAAAGCGAGTCCACTGACCTGTAAGAGTGTGTCGATAGCGCAGACCATATCGCCAACCACCATCGCCGATAATGTGAGCGCGTACATCAGCTACCCATGCCGTGAATTGCGCTGTTACCGGAAAACGAAAACCACTACCCACCGATGTTTCGAGGTGCAGAGAGCTACGAATGCCACCTGTGTAAGAGTATGTCAGCACACCCAGTGATGCACCTACATAGAGCATATCTTGAATGCCATTCGATACCGATGAACGGCTGTTACTGATATGTCCAATCCATGTGCCAAGCGAGGTCATCAGTCGTGGTTGTTCTACGGTGTAGCGTGTTACCTTCTCAAGCGACTCGCTGACGATATCGAAGGCAGGCGATATGCTTTGTATACCCAGCATCACATGTTTCGTGTTATCAAGAATTGAATAAAATGATGTGGGAAGCAGATCGGTTGAGTTCCAGCGAACACTACCGGTCAGAAAAAATTCATTACTCCAATACGAGCCACGGACATAACCATTCGCAGCGATAGTAGAGCGAACAAAGGGTTGTGAAGTCATGCCTGTATTCGTCAAAATAAACTGCGCTCCCTGTTCTCTGCGAACATGTGCATCTGCCATAAACTGTGAAGAATGAGTTGAAGCATCACGCTCTGTACCGATGCCAATTTCCCACCCGCTCGTGAGGCGATGTGCCATAATGTTTCCCGATGCGAATAAAGGTGAAGTTGGTGAAAAGAAGAGTTGTGCGTGAAGTTCACCTTGCCAACCGAGGGTATATTCCGAACGATTGAGAAGCAGTGCTGAGAGTGAGAGCGGTGTCTGTGGTCCGAGCAGAGCAGTGCGATCTGCCAAGACCATCATACCGCTTTCGGTAATGCCACCGCCCGATTCAAGATGAATGCTCGGCTGTATCAAAGGTAATGTTCGTGCTGTCAAGCGTGCATTGACTCGTCCTTGCTGAGCATGGTCTATCTCATAGTGCAGGGCATGAGTGGGTGCTTGAAACATCTTGAGCGAGCCGAGTAGGGTTAAATCATCAGCAATATCATATTCGGTAATGTCTTCGTCATCCTGCCAAGCAATTTGTGGTGAGCGAACAATACGGACATTTTCAAGTGCAGGGCGACTCTCTCCAAGAAATGACAAAAAGCGATACTGGGGCAGATATAATGAATCAAATGGTTTTGCAAGATCGAGTATGACAGAACGAAGTCGATACGAGGCAATGGTTGAGCGTTGTCGTTGCAGGGAAGATGGTTTTTGTTTGCCGGAGGATTGAGCATAGATGTCATGACTGCAAGAGGTCATGATGAGTAAAACACACCATGCACGTAAGCACGACCATACAGCAAGGTTTCTTTTCGGGGAAAAACCTTGAATTTCTGCATATATTTGACTTTTCTTTACCACTGGATCATCTCTATGACGAGCGAATTTATCGTTCTTGGGGGAGCAGAAGAGATCGGCGCAAACTCGACGTATCTGAATCTGAATGAAACCGGGTTTATAGTGGATGCAGGATTGCATCCGCAAAAACGCGATCGAAACGCTCTACCACATTACAATTACATCGAATATAAGCCAACGGATGCGTTTGTCCTCACTCATGCTCATACTGATCATTTGGGTGGCGTGCCCTACATGATGAAATTTAATCCGCATGTTCGCATGATTGCAACACGTCCAACACGTGATCTGTGCGAGGTCATGCTTCAAAATACCGTAAAACTGTTGCGTCGCGAAGCACCTGACGATATTCCCAAAGATACACTATCACTCTATGACTATACTGTCTTAGAGCGCATGAATATGCTGGTCGAAGGATACCGATACGAGGAAAATATTACTGTTACGGGAAGTCATGGGTTAAGCGATGTACAAGTGCGACTCTATGATGCGGGGCATATTCTCGGCTCGGCATCCGTTCTCTTTACCGTTGAGGGGAAAACGGTGTTGCATACCGGCGATATACAGTTCACGAAGCAAGATCTGTTACCCGGTGCTTCCCTCCCACGCCATCATGTTGATGCACTCATCATGGAATGTACCAATGGAGCGACCGAACATGCGCTGACGCGTGATGAAGAAAAACAACGACTTGCGGACTTCATCAATATGGTGTCGGATCGTGGTGGCTCCGTACTCATGCCCACTTTTGCACTTGGCAAAACACAAGAGGTCTTGAAACTTTTACACAGCTTGATGCAAGCAGGGAAAATACCGACGCTACCGATTTATTCGGGGGGTATGAGTCGGAAAATTTCCTCGATTTATGATCGCTATTGTTATGCAGTACCACGAGTACAACCCGGCTTTGAGTTGACCGATATTCCCCAACGCGATATTATTTGGGAAGAACTGTATACAGGCGATTATTTCCGCGAACCTTCGATTGTTGTTGCTTCGAGTGGAATGATGAATGTTGGTTCGACATCATTTTTGATGGTGCAACGTTGGATGCGCACACCTAATTTCGGTATTGCATTTACAGGATGGCTTGATCCGAATTCTCCAGGGTATGAGCTGTTGCATTCTCCTAAAAATGAATCCTTCATCTTTGCCGGACGCAAAGCAAAACGAAAATGTGATGTGGAGAAATTTCGCTTTAGCGCTCATGCGACGCGCGAGGATTTGATCGGTTTTGTGTTGGATGTCAAACCCAAAAAACTCTTTCTCATTCATGGCGATACCGAAGCTTGTGAATCAATTGGTGCGCAGATACTTCAGGAACTTCCCCAAACGAAAGTCTGTATTCCACAATTGGGCAAAAGCTATACGCTGTTTGATTGATGCATTCCTGATTGTCTTGCCTGTTGAACACCATGAAAAAAATTCTTCTGAAAAAGACAACGCTCAACGAGCAAGAGCAACAACGCTCGACAGCACATTATTCAATTCGTTATGCTGATGAGTTGAATTCTGCTCAGCTTGATGCCGTCCTGCACACTACCGGTGCGGCATTGGTTGTTGCCGGTGCAGGGAGCGGTAAAACACGTACCTTGGTTTATCGCGTAGCCCGCCTGATTGAAGATGGTATTGATCCGCGCACGATTCTTCTTTTAACATTCACACGGAAATCTTCAGCCGAGATGCTTCGCAGAGCTTCATCGATTCTTGATGGACGCTGTGCACAAGTGTCGGGTGGAACATTTCATTCTTTTGCCCACAGTGTACTGCGGCGCATGGGTACGCTTATTGGTGTACAGTCGAATTTTTCGGTCATTGATTCTTCCGATGCCGAAGATGTCGTCAATCTTGTACGTGTACAAGTAGTCGATCCGCAAAAAGCGAAACGATTTCCCAAAAAGACTACACTTCACGCTATATTCAGCATGATGGTGAATCGGCAAATCACCCTTTCGGATGTCTTGGCAACCGAGTATCCCAATTATGTCAATGACGAAGCTGAGATAGTACGTGTTGGGGAATTATATCAACAATATAAACGTCGAAGTAATCTGCTTGATTATGATGATTTGTTGGTGTATTTGCTTAAGCTCTGTCAAGAGCATGCATCTGCACGGCAGGAATTGGAGCGACAATATCGGCATATCATGATTGATGAATATCAAGATACCAATGCACTCCAACATGCCATAGTACGCCACATTGCTGGGCAAAAAGAAAATATTATGGCAGTAGGCGATGACGCGCAAAGTATTTATGGCTTTCGAGGTGCACGCTTTGAGAACATTATGGAATTTCCGCAGTCTTTTCGGCAGTGTCGTATTATC
>DHLT01000290.1:5365-11072 GCA_002405405.1 Ignavibacteria bacterium UBA4661
CAGTGTCGTATTATCAAACTTGAGGAAAATTATCGTTCGACTCAACCAATACTGGCTGTTACAAACTATGTTATTTCCCGTGCAACAGTACGCCATGAAAAAGAATTGTATTCTCGTCGATCCGGTGCTGACTTTCCCATGCTTGTGCGCACGGCAACAGAGCGTCAGCAGTCGGCATTGGTCGTACAACAAATTCTAGAATTTCGTGAAATGGGTATTGCTCTTGAAGATATGGCAGTGTTGTTTCGTTCGGGATTTCATGCCTTTGATCTTGAAGTGGAATTAGCCAATGCGAATATCCCATTCCAAAAATTTGGTGGATTTAAGTTTATCGAAACAGCTCATATCAAAGACATTATTGCACACCTGCGTTTGTTGGTTAATCCGGGCGATATGGTGAGTTGGAATCGTGTTTTGCTTCTCTTGGATGGTGTTGGTCCACGCACGGCAAATACAATCATTGAAGCACTGCAAAACAATACCATCAATATTGAATATCATACTTCGCTGAGTACACTTACTCGTGGTAATGAAGCTATTACACATCTTTTTCGCACACTACAGAAACTGCGTGGTAGTGAACAGACTTTGGAAGAATTGCTTTGGGAATTACTTGCGTACTATCGACCTATTCTTAAAAAGAAACATGATGATTACGAAAAACGGCTAAAAGATATTGAAGCATTTGCAGGTATCTCGGCACGCTACAGTGGAGTGCAGGAACTCTTGAATGAAATTGCGATCGACCCGCCGGTTGAAAGTATTGATGATATAACACAACCTGATTCAGATGATGAGTATCTGACGCTTTCAACAATTCATTCAGCTAAAGGATTAGAGTGGAAAGTGGTGTTTCTGATTTGGGCGACCGATGGTCGATTCCCATCGATGAAAGCTTTGCAAACAGCAGAGAAGCTCGAGGAAGAGCGGCGACTCATGTATGTTGCACTGACTCGCGCACAAGACCACCTCATTATTACCTATCCGATGAATATCTTTGATCGTGAAAGCGGGATGGTCTTGAGCGAGGTATCAAGATTTTTGAATGGTATGCCTGATGAATTGATCGAGCGATTTGCTGTTGTTGAAGAGTAGGAGGAATGCTTGCATTTTCTTTGCACACTACTCATCTTCGTACAACTATGTTGTCATTGCGGTCTTGACCCGCAATCTCACTACTTATCGTTTATTCAACGTAGAGACGCAACGCATTGCGTCTCTACCTTAACCAACAATGACGAGTTGTTGATTTACAACCGCACACTCATGCGCACCACAAACGCATCATAACGCAGAGCCGCTTCGCTGTTGAAAGGAAAGGTCATTTGTGTGGAGCGCATACGATACCAACCATAATTCAGAGCCGTTTGCATGAGCCATGCCACAACTGGTGCAACATTTGGTTGTGAGCGAAACACGCGTCGTGCAAGAGAATTGACAAAGTAGTTCGAGATTGTTTCTACTGATTCACTCAAGTACCATTGCAACACCAAATGGCGGCGATAGACAAGTGTGTTATCAAAACTCCCCATCAGAGAAATATCGCCAATATTGAGTGCAATGCCATTCGTATAAGATTTACCAAAACGAAGTGAACCACTGCCATAGCTTGCCAAGATTCCATCAGGATCAAATTGTGTGACAGAACGCTCCGGTGCGGAGATTTTATCAAAGATTGTCCACGCAGAGCCATCTCCATTGAAAAAGACAATAGAAGAATTGTCACCAAGAGAATAGCCTAATCCTTGCGTTTCGAAGGTACCGAACTGTACGCCGGTTGCTAATGCACGGTTAGCATCGGGTGAGGATGCTCGTTGTGTATGAATAAAAAAGCCTGTTTCACCCTGAAAGAGCAATGATGAAGAACTAGACCGCGTGTAGTTACGTTCAAAGCCGAAACGAAGACCATACTGTTGCGTTGTATTCACATCGCCATTGAGAGCAGAAAACATAGGTGAGCCCAAACCTGCTTCAAGCGAAACACGAAAATCACCATGGCGATAGTTACTCGTTAATAATCCTAATGTCCAATCCTCAACATCATCCCAACTATCGAAATTCCATCCATAGCCATCATAGTTTTGCCATGAACGCCAGGAGCGTCTTCCTGCTCTGCGGAGAGAGTCATTACGGCTTGTATAGTAGTCATGCGTTGAGTCTGCAGAGAAGGCGGGTGTATCGCTGAACGGTGTTTCGATTGAGAAGAGAACCGTAGACTTATCGGGCATACTCAATATATCATGGGGTCGAGCAGAGAGTGTTGTTTGCACTTTGATCATGCAGAAGAGTATCAAAGCCAAGCGAAGAGAAAAGAGAAGAGATTTCATTGGTGTGAGAAAATAAAAAATGAAACAGATGCAAGTTGATGTCAATACAAACACATACGAAGTAGCATGGGAATAGTTACGCGATGAAATGTCGGTACTGTCCTTGTAAAGCACTGATTGATAAAAATCAGAATTCTATTTTTCTTGTCGCATAATCTCTGCTACATTGCGATCTAATTTTTTCTGTAATGCAAGCTGTATGCTAAAAGATAGCCGTATTTTCATGGCATATAGTCTTTGATTCTTCCCTCATGATAACCTATGTCTTTGATCATTGATCTCCGCAGTGATACTGTTACCAAACCCACACGCGCCATGCGCGAAGCCATGATGAATGCAGAAGTTGGCGACGATGTTTATGGGGAAGATCCCACGGTGAATGCATTGCAAGAACGCTTGGCAACAATGTTTGGCAAAGAAGCAGCATTGTGGGTACCAACGGGTGTGATGGGAAATCAACTTGCTATTAAAGCCCATACCAATGACGGCGACGAAGTTATTGTTGATGAAGAGTCTCATATCTATCGTTATGAAACAGCTGCACCCTCGATCTTATCACGTGTGCAGTTGCGTATTCTTCGTACACAGCGTGGTGTATTTGATGATGCAGAAGTAGAGCAAACGATCAATCCTGACATCTACTACTTTGCAAAAACAGGTTTGGTGTGCATGGAGAATACGCAGAATCGGTATGGTGGTGCTGTGATACCACTTGTTGAGATTGAGCGCATTTCTGCCATTGTCAAACGATCTGCTATACCTTTTCATCTTGATGGTGCTCGCTTGTGGAATGCTTGTGTTGCAACGGGTATTTCACCAAAAGAGTACACGAAAGACTTCGACTCAGTCTCTGTGTGTTTGTCTAAAGGGTTAGGAGCACCCGCCGGTTCCGTATTGGTGGGCTCGCAAGCTCTGATTACTAAAGCGCACAAGTGGCGTAAAATTATCGGTGGTGGTATGCGCCAAGTCGGTATCCTTGCCGCTGCCGGTTTGTATGCGCTCGATCATCATGTCGAGCGACTTCGAGATGACCATGCTCATGCACGTTTTTTTGCTGAGCGTATTCATGAGAAGTTTCCTTTAGCAATTCATCCCGCGGATGTCGAAACAAATATCGTTGTGCTGAACTCGGCACCTTACAGCAATCCGTCGGCATTAGTTGCATTTTGCAAAGAGCATAATGTTATTATTTCTCCTTGGAAACATGGCACCGTGCGTTTGGTCTTCCACTATGATATTGATGCGATGCAGACCGAACAAGCCATTGATGTTATCTGTGCCGGTTTACGATAGATGTGATTAGTACTGTTCTTCTCATTTTTTCTTTTGTATGATTATGTCGCTTTCTCTTCGTCAAAAAATCGCTCAGTGTATCATGCCACGTATTTCAGCGAATGAATATTTCGCTGATGAATCTGTCCGCAAAGCCGCATGGCAACTCGTTTCTGAGTATGGAATCGGTGGATGGTGCGTTTTTCAGGGAGAAGCGATTGCCACAGCACGAATGATTAAGGAATTACAACAGCGGAGTGCAGTCCCTTTACTTATTTCAGCTGATTTTGAATTTGGTCTTGCTATGCGCTTGCAAGGTGGAACATCATTTCCTCATGCGATGGCATTGGGTCGTTTGGATGATGTTAAAACAACATATTCGGTTGCACAAGCCATTGCCAAAGAAACACGAGCACTTGGTATTCATTGGAATTTTGCTCCTGTGTGCGACATCAATTCCGACAAACTTAATCCTATCATCAATATTCGTGCTTTTGGTGAAACGGCTGATGAGGTGAGCAAGCATGGTTCGGCTTATATACAAGGAACACAAGCAGAGCATGTGATGGCATGTGCTAAACATTTTCCCGGTCATGGCGACACAAAAGCTGATTCGCACATTGAGTTGCCGACATTGCCTTTTGATAAGAATCGCTTAGATGCTTTGGAATTAGTTCCCTTCAAAGCAGTGATTGAAAGCGGTGTACAGTCGATTATGGTAGGGCATTTAGCTATTCCTGCGCTTGACAGTTCAGGTGTGCCGGCATCACTTTCAAAAAGTATTATGACAGATCTCTTGCGTCATGAACTTGGTTTTAAGGGTATTATCACTACCGATGCACTCGATATGAATGCAATAATAAATCACTATGATAATGCCACTGCCGCAGTATTAGCTTTTGGTGGTGGTGCTGATGTCGTACTTCTGCCAACGGATGTGGTTGGTGCATTGGATGCAATTGAACATGCTGTCAGGAATGGTAGTATTCCCGAAGTACGAGTGGAAGAATCATACCAGCGTGTGATGGCGGCAAAAGAATGGACAAAAGCAATCAATTCAAGCAATCCTGCTCGCTCTATTAAGGTCGAAGATATTGATATCAATATTCACGAGCACCAAACATTAGCATTGGAAACAGCCCGTCGTGCCGCTGAGTGGTTTGGTGCAAAAGAAGCCGTATTACCGATGAGTAAGTTCAAGCAGTTTGCGGCATTTGCATTGGTTACTGAAAAAGATATGGATGCGGCAGAATCATTTTTGAAATACAGTGCGCAATTAAGTGAACAAGATTGTGATGTAGCGTTTATCAATGCAAGTATTACAGACGAGCACATCAAAGAATATCAAGAGGCAACACAATCGGCAGAGGTTGTGATCTTTGCCATTTTTGTCCGTGCTAATGCATATCAGGGCACAATTCGTTTGCCGGAACGTTTGGAAGCCATTGCACCGCTTCTTGCTCAAGGCAAACCAACCGTCGCAGTTCTTTTTGGCAATCCATACATTCGAGAATCATTTCCGGCGGATGCTTTCTTGTGCATGTATTCATCATCGGAAGGGAGTTTAGCTGCCGCCGCATTCCATCTCTTTAAGAGTGATGAAGTATGAACAGATAGCACACAACATTCCCTGAATAGCACTGCATGGGGAGAATGAAGTGTGTGATATCCTTTTTTGGTCTTTTTCTCGTGGTAATTTATGTCCGCTCAAAGAAAAAATACTCTTGTCTCTGTGAGGAAAATTCGCATTGTCGTTGCCGATGACTATGGTATTACGCTGTCCGGTATCTGCATGTACTTGAAATATGCTGAGAATATCGAAATTGTCGATACAGCTTCTAATGGAAAAGATCTTGTAGAGCGCGTGTTGCACCATACACCCGATGTTGTGCTGTCGGATATTCGTATGCCGGAAATGACGGCCATTTATGCGGTTCGTATTATCAAACGTAAAGCACCAAAGACCAAAGCAATTATGCTGACCTCTTTTGAGGATCGCGATCATATTGAAGAGGCGATGCATGCAGGAGCAGATGGATATCTTTCTAAAGATGTGAATCCTAAAGATCTCATTCAAGCGGTTCAACAAGTATTTCGGCGAGAAAAGG
>DHLT01000334.1 GCA_002405405.1 Ignavibacteria bacterium UBA4661
CCGCCTGTGGTGCTTTGGCATCTTTGAAGACTGTCCATGCGCGAACTTCTTTTTTGCCGGCAGTGATGTAGGTAATGAGATTCAGAAGTTTATAACCCTCACGCATGACACGGTGCAAGCCCGGTTCGGTCATCCCCATATCAGCAAGAAATGCTTCGCGGTCTGCTTCGTCTAATTGAGTAATTTCTGCTTCGATATTGGCACAAATTGGTACAACCACAGCATTATCTTTTTTGGCAACTTCACGCACACGCTCGATGAGTGCATTGCCATTCTTGACACCCTCTTCGTTGGTGTTGGCAATATACATCACGGGTTTATCCGTCAGTAAAAAGAGTGCCTTCAAAAATTCTTGCCCCTTGTCATCACGCTGAAAACGTCGTGCGGGTGTTCCACCATTCAAATGCTCACGGAGTTGTTTTAAGACATCAATTTCTTCAGCGGCTGTTTTGTCCGTTTTGAGCTTCTTCTCAACGGCACTGATACGTTTTTCAACGGTATCCAAATCTTTCAGCACAAGTTCGGTGTCAATAATCTCGATGTCACGAATCGGATCAACATTACCTTGCACATGTATGACATTGTCATTTTCAAAACACCGCACCACATGGGCAATCGCATCAGTCTGACGGATATTCGATAGAAATTGATTTCCCAAACCCTCACCGGAAGCTGCACCTTTAACAAGTCCTGCAATATCTACAAACTCAATGGTAGTCGGTACAATACGCTCGGTATCATAGAGTTTTGCCAAAAAGTCCAAACGCGGATCGGGTAGATTGACAATCCCGACATTTGGATCAATCGTACAAAACGGATAGTTCGATGCTTCTACACCACTTGCTGTGAGTGCATTAAAGAGCGTTGATTTCCCCACATTTGGTAAGCCGACAATACCACAATTAAAACCCATGACGATAAACAATAATGTGAAACAGAATGTATTTACTGTGCAAAAAGAGCGCAAATATACCACAAGATGCTTGAACGGGAGAATTGCATAAACTACGCATAAAAAAAGGGCAGAAACTCTTCTACCCTTTTGATTATGTTTTTCTTTCATCAATTAAACAAAGACGGATTAATTCCTTGATTGACAATACACTTCAAATACTCCATCCAAGAGAAGATTCATGGCATCAGCAGCTTCGCGTGCCGATGTGAGCGCAAGTTCTCTTTGTTCGTCAGTCGTACAATATCGCTCCAATGCTTCACGGGTAACACGGCTGTGAATCTCATCAGCAGATTCATGTACGGTAAAAAACTCATAACCTGCCGGATCGGTGATTCCATAATTCTTAATTAAACCTTCAATTTTTGTACGCGATACATTCGGAATTTGCGACTCATAAGCATAGAGTGCTGCAAGACCCTCGGCAACATTTGCTCTGCCGGACAATTCACGAATCAATCGAATTGATTCTTTTGTTTGGGGAAGCAATTTTGCGTTCATGACCTCATAACGTGGCACACCAAGTGCCTCAGCAAAACGGAGCCACAACTCAGGATGGTTGTTTGGACCATGCTCTTCTTCGATAAGGTTTTCCAAGAGCATTTGCCGCACTTCCATATCATCGCATACTGAATGTGTTGCGCTTACAAATGTTGGAAAATTCCGTACCTGATAGTAGTACTGCTTAGCATACTCACGAAGCATATCGAGCGTCAGTGTACCATGATTCCACATTTGGTAAAATGGATGCTCAAGCATTTTTCGTGCATCAATCAGGGTATCAAGGTCGTTCAAAAATGTACTCATGGCATTTAACTTGTTGTTCAACAAACATTGTGCAAAGCACCGTATTTGCTTCGCTTTTTCAACACACTGCAAAACTACAAATTCTCTTGATGCTTGCCTCGAGGAAAATCCGACTATTTTTGTCGGGTTTTCATCTCTTCTATACACTTTCCTACAACGAGCTTTCAATAACATGATGACAAATCATACAAGATGTCAATCTCTATAGAGGTTATTCCTAGGCAGACTATATTTGCATATTCGTTTTTCAATAGATATTTATCACTATCATCTTATTGTTCTTGAGTTTATGATTGTACATCGTTTATTGTATACCCTATCGGCAGGTACAGAGCCGGGTGGAGCAACGGTTGAACTACCGGATCTCGACCAAGAAACAATTACGGCTCTTGTACCCAAAGTGATTCTCTTCAATGATGAATGGCACACCTTTGAAGAAGTTATCAATCAAATCATCAAAGCAACGGGATGCAGTACCGAGAAAGCAGAACGCTTAACATGGGAAGTCCACGAACTCGGCAAGGCAATGGTTTTCGAGGGCGAAATGTCTGATTGTCTGCGTGTGAGCAGTATCTTGGAAGAAATTAAACTTCACACTCATATTGAATGCTAATACCCCTATGAAATTTTCTGAACTACCCTATCAACGCCCCGACCTCTCTGCTCTTGAGGTGCAATTTCAAGACCTCTACGCCGAGTTCGATCGTGCAGAAACAAGTGCAGCAGATTTAGCTCTCGCTTGTCTTCGAACATGGAATCAACTCAGACTTGATTTTGACACTCAACAATCTCTAGCACATGTTCGTTTTACGCAAAATGTGAATGATGAACATGTGAAAGCAGAGCATCAGTTTTTTATTGAGAATGCTCCGAAAGTTGCTGAGTGGAATGAGGTCATGACGAAAAAAATCTTAGCATCATGCCATCGCCCTGTTTTTGAAGAAGAATTTGGTGCACTGTTTTTTCGCCGACTTGAGGATAGTTTAAAATCATTCTCACCGGCAGTATCGCATCTTTTCGTGCAAGAAGCACAACTCTCGCAACGCTATACGGAATTACTCGCACAAGGCATGATTGAATTTCGTGGGGAGCAATATAATCTGTCTGCAATTTCAAAATTTGCCGAGAATGTCGATCGCACCACGCGTAAAGAATCTTTACAAGCCAAATTTGCATATCTCGAAACGGTTGCAGGGGAGCTGGACACACTTTACCATGACCTTGTACAAGTTCGTCATACCATCGCAACAACCCTTGGTTATGAGAATTTCATTGCCTTTCGTTATGGACAAATGAATCGTACAGATTATGGCAGTACTGAAATTGAACAGTTTCGGTCGGCTGTGCAAAAGCATATTGTTCCTTTTGTTGCTGAACTTCGTAGCAAACAACGTGAGCGACTTGGTTATGAAACACTATTCTATCATGATGAGCAAATGCACTTTGCCGATGGCAACCCTATGCCACAAGGCGCAGAACAGGATATCATTGCTCATGCTCAGACAATGTATCGGGAATTGTCAAAAACCACAGGCGACTTTTTCGATATGATGATTACCAATGAACTCATGGACTTGACGACTCGACCGAACAAAGCGCGTGGTGGTTATTGTACGTCTTTCCCTTCGTTCGGCGTACCATTTATTTTTTCCAATTTCAATGGTACACTTCATGACATTCAGGTGCTGACGCATGAAGCAGGTCATGCTTTGCAGATGTACTTGAGCAGAAACCACAAAGTACCGGAATATCTTTTTCCCACTATGGAATCAAGTGAAATTCATA